>NZ_DASRTS010000069.1:0-28053 GCF_035655815.1 Lysobacter sp. | reverse complement strand
CATCACTGTGGTTGTGGGCGCCGCCAAGTAAGCGGATAAGGAAAAGACCATGGGTCATAAAGTTCATCCGATTGGTATCCGCCTCGGCATTTCCAAGGACTGGAACTCCAAGTGGTACGCCAACAAGGCCGAGTTCGCCGGTTACCTGGCAGCCGACCTGAAAGTGCGCGACATGCTGCGCAAGAAGCTGGCCCAGGCCGGCATCAGCAAGATCCTGATCGAGCGTCCGGCCAAGACCGCTCGCGTGACGATCCACACCGCCCGTCCGGGCGTGGTGATCGGCAAGCGCGGTGAGGACATCGAGAAGCTGCGCAAGGAAGTGAGCGAGATGATGGGCGTCCCGGCGCACATCAACGTCACCGAAGTGCGCAAGCCGGAACTGGACGCGCAGCTCGTTGCCGAGTCGATCGCCCAGCAGCTGGAGCGTCGCATCATGTTCCGCCGTGCAATGAAGCGCTCGGTCGGCAACGCGATGCGCCTGGGTGCCCTGGGCATCAAGGTCAACGTCGGTGGCCGCCTCAACGGTGCAGAAATCGCCCGTTCGGAGTGGTACCGCGAAGGCCGCGTGCCGCTGCACACCCTGCGTGCCGACATCGACTATGGCTTCGCTGAAGCCAAGACGACCTACGGCATCATCGGCATCAAGGTCTGGATCTACAAGGGCGAGGTCTTCGATTTCTCCCAGGTTGGCCAGGAAAAGCAGGACGACACTCCGTCGCGCAACGATCGTCACGATCGCGGCGACCGTGGTGACCGTCAGCGCCCGGCCCGTGAAGCGAGGTAACGACAATGTTGCAACCCAAGCGAACCAAGTACCGCAAGGTACACAAGGGCCGTAACGATGGCCTGAGCTGGAGCGCCAACGCTGTCAGCTTCGGCGAATACGGCCTGAAGGCAACCGCACACGGTCAGCTGACCGCGCGCCAGATCGAAGCGGCCCGCCGCTCGATCAGCCGCTACGTCAAGCGCGGCGGCAAGATGTGGATCCGCGTGTTCCCCGACAAGCCCATCACCAAGAAGCCCATCGAAGTCCGAATGGGTTCGGGTAAGGGTAACGTGGAATACTGGGTGGCCCAGATCCAGCCCGGCCGCATGATCTATGAAATCGAGGGTGTTTCCGAGGAAGTGGCTCGCGAGGCGTTCCGCCTGGCCGCCGCCAAGCTCTCGGTCACCACCACTTTCGTGACCCGTACGGTGCGCTGATGGATATCAAAACTCTCCGTGAAAAGTCGGCTGACGAACTCAAGGCCCACCTGATCGACCTGCGTAAGGAACAGTTCTCTGTCCGTATGCAGCAGGTCACCGGCCAGCTGCCGAAGACCCACGACATTCGCCGGGTCCGTCGCGAGATTGCTCGCGTCAAGACCCTGCTCGGCAGCACGAAGTAAGGATGGCCGCTATGAGCGACAATACTGAAAAGAAGACGCTGCGCACGGTCGAAGGCCGTGTCGTCAGCAACAAGATGGACAAGACGGTTACCGTCCTGGTTGAGCGTCAGGTCAAGCACGCGCTGTACGGCAAGTACATCAAGCGCTCTACCAAGCTGCACGCCCACGATGCCGACAACGCCTGCAAGGAAGGCGATGTCGTCCGCGTGACCGAGATTGCTCCGATGTCCAAGACCAAGAACTGGCGCGTGGTGGAAGTCATCACGCGTGCGGCTGAATAAGGAGTCTGAATCATGATCCAGATGCAGAGCTACCTTGACGTCGCGGACAATTCGGGTGCCAAGCAGGTGATGTGCTTCAAGGTGCTGGGTGGTTCCAAGCGCCGTTACGCCGGCATCGGCGACATCATCAAGGTCACCGTGAAGGATGCGATTCCGCGCGGCAAGGTCAAGAAGGGTGAAGTGTATGACGCCGTCGTGGTGCGTACCCGCAAGGGTGTGCGTCGCGCCGACGGTTCGCTGATCCGCTTCGACGGCAACGCTGCCGTCCTGCTGAACAACAAGCAGGAGCCGATCGGTACCCGTATCTTCGGGCCGGTGACCCGTGAACTTCGTTCGGAGAAGTTCATGAAGATCGTCTCGCTCGCTCCCGAAGTGCTGTGAGCGACAGGAGATAATCATGGCTAACCGTATCAAGAAGGGCGACCAGGTTGTCGTCAACGCTGGCAAGGACAAGGGCAAGCAGGGCGAAGTCGTCCGCGTCGACGGCGACCGTGTGGTCGTCGCCAACGTGAACATCGTCAAGCGCCACACCAAGCCGAACCCGCAGGCAGGTGTTGCCGGCGGCGTGGTCGAGCGCGAAGCTTCGATCCATATCTCCAACGTGAACGTTCTGAACCCGGCTTCGGGCAAGGGTGAACGCGTTGGCTTCAAGGTGCTGGAGGATGGACGCAAACTGCGTGTGTTCCGCTCCAGCGGTGAGGCGCTCGACGCCTGAGGAATGTGAAGATGACTTCCCGTCTCGAAAAGATCTACAAGGAAGAAGTGGTGCCGGCGCTGATGAAGCAGTTCGGCTACACCAATCCGATGGAAGTACCGAAGCTCGTCAAGGTCACCCTGAACATGGGTGTCGGCGAGGCTGCCACCAACAAGAAGATCCTGGAAAACGCCGTCGCGGACATGACCAAGATTTCCGGCCAGAAGCCGGTTGTCACCAAGTCGCGTATCTCGGTCGCGTCGTTCAAGATCCGTGATGGTTGGCCGATCGGCTGCAAGACCACGCTGCGTCGCCACAAGATGTACGAGTTCCTGGACCGCCTGATCAACATCTCGCTGCCGCGCGTGCGCGACTTCCGTGGTGTTTCCGGTCGTTCCTTCGACGGCCGCGGCAACTTCAACATGGGTGTGAAGGAACAGATCATCTTCCCGGAAATCGACTTCGACGCCGTCGACGCGATCCGCGGCATGGACATCGCGATCACCACGACCGCGAAGACCGACGCCGAGGCCAAGGCCCTGCTGGAAGCCTTCCGCTTCCCGTTCCGCAACTAACTCGAGGATTGAACAATGGCTAAGACCTCCATGGTCAACCGCGAGATCAAGCGGGCGAAGCTGGCCAAGCAGCACGGCGCCAAGCGCGAAGCGCTGAAGAAGATCATCTCCAGCCAGACCGCCTCGTACGAGGAGAAGCTGGACGCCGTGACCAAGCTGCAGAAGCTGCCGCGCGACTCCTCGCCGAGCCGCCAGCGCAACCGCTGCGAGCTGTCGGGCCGCCCGCGTGGCGTCTACCGCAAGTTCGGCCTGGGCCGCAACATGCTGCGCAAGGCGACCATGAACGGCGACGTCCCGGGTCTGCGCAAGGCCAGCTGGTAACACCGGGCGCCGGCAAGTCTGCTAGACTTGCCGGCTCGCTCGCGTCAGGCCTCGGCCGGCAGGGCGGGGCGCCGACGGGAACTTCCGGTTCCTGGTTCGGCACATACAACTGAATTCGCAATTCCGCGGATATCGGTGCTACTCATAGGTGCATATTCATGAGCATGACTGATCCCATTGCCGACATGCTGGTCCGCATCAAGAATGCGGCGGCTGTCCGGAAGCAGACGGTGAAGATGCCGTCTTCGAAGATCAAGGTGGCCATCGCCAAGGTCCTGAAGGACGAAGGCTACATCCTGGACTCCCGCGTGACCGACGTCGGCGCCGGCAAGTCCGAACTCGAAATCTCGCTGAAGTACTACGAAGGCAAGCCGGTGATCGAGCGTCTCGAGCGCTTCTCCCGTTCGGGCCTGCGCCAGTACCGCGGCAAGGCAGAGCTGCCGAAGGTCCTCAACGGCCTCGGCATCGCCATCATCTCCACCTCGAAGGGCATCATGACCGACGCGCAGGCGCGCCAGCAGGGCGTCGGCGGTGAAGTCCTGTGCTTCGTGGCCTAAGGGAGGAATAGACATGTCCCGAGTTGCCAAGAAGCCGGTCGCCCTGCCGAAGGGCGTCGAGCTCAACATCCAGGCCGAGTCCATCAGTGCCAAGGGCCCGAAGGGCACCCTGAGCATCGCCAAGCCGGCCGCCATCAACCTCGTCGTCGACAACGGCCAGGCCACGTTTTCCACCGAGGACGTCGCGCTGATCCCGCTGACCGGCACGCTGCGCGCCATCCTGGCCAACATGGTCAAGGGTGTCTCCGAAGGCTTCGAGCGCAAGCTCGAGCTGGTCGGCGTCGGTTACCGCGCGTCGATGCAGGGCAAGGACCTGAACCTGGCGCTGGGTTTCTCGCACCCGGTGCTGCTGCCGGCTCCGGAAGGCATCACCATCGCCACGCCGTCGCAGACGGAAGTCGTGGTCACCGGTGCCGACAAGCAGGCCGTCGGTGAGTTCGCCGCCAAGATCCGCGCCGTCCGTCCGCCGGAACCCTACAAGGGCAAGGGCGTGAAGTACGCCGGCGAAGTCATCATCCGCAAGGAAGCCAAGAAGGCCTAATCGGTCCTTCAGCTTTCGGAGAACGCACATGAACAAGAACATCGCCCGCCTGCGCCGCGCCAAGTCGACCCGCGCGCACATCCGCGAACTCGGCGTGCCGCGCCTGTCGGTGCTGCGCACCGGCCAGCACCTGTACGCCCAGGTCTTCACCGCCGACGGTTCCAAGGTCCTGGCTGCCGCCTCGACCGTGCAGGCCGACGTCAAGGAAGGCCTGAAGAACGGCAAGAACGCCGATGCCGCCGCCAAGGTCGGTCGCATGATCGCCGAGAAGGCCAAGGCTGCCGGCGTCGAGAAGGTCGCCTTCGACCGCTCGGGCTACCGGTACCACGGCCGCATCAAGGCGCTGGCCGACGCCGCGCGTGAAGGCGGTCTGCAGTTCTGATGCCTTGAAGGCGTGGGGCTCCGTCCCCACGCCAGGTTTCGCTCTGCCGGCGCGGAAGGCGCCGGACGCGCTCACGGGTTCCCGTGTTCGCGGTCCACCCGCGGTACATCACAACGATAAGCGGCATAGCCGCAAATCCCTCAACTACCGAGCTATCGAAATGGCAGAAGAACAACGTGCACCGCGGGGTCGTGATCGCGACCGCAACCGCGAAGAGATCGACGACGGCATGATCGAGAAGCTGATCGCGGTCAACCGCGTCAGCAAGACCGTCAAGGGTGGCCGCCAGTTCACCTTCACCGCGCTGACGGTGGTGGGCGACGGCAACGGCAAGGTCGGCTTCGGTTACGGCAAGGCGCGCGAAGTGCCGGTCGCGATCCAGAAGTCGATGGAGTACGCCCGCAAGTCGATGGCGAACGTCGACCTGAACAACGGCACCCTGTGGCACTCGGTCAAGGCCGGTCACGGCGCAGCCCGCGTGTTCATGCAGCCCGCTTCCGAAGGTACCGGCGTCATTGCCGGCGGCGCGATGCGCGCCGTGCTGGAAGCCGTGGGCGTCAAGAACGTGCTGGCTAAGGCCGTCGGTTCGCGCAACCCGATCAACCTGGTTCGCGCCACCCTGAAGGGCCTGACCGACATGCAGTCGCCGGCCAGGATCGCGGCCAAGCGCGGCAAGAAGGTGGAGGATCTGATCAATGGCTAAGAAGCAAGCCGTCAACGGCGGCACCGTCAAGGTGCGCCTGGTCAAGGGTCTGCGTGGCACCCAGTCGCGTCACCGTCTGTCGGTGCGTGCGCTGGGCCTGAACAAGCTCAACGACGTGCGTGAACTGAAGGACAGCCCGCAGGTGCGTGGCCTGATCAATCAGCTGCACTACCTCGTCCGAGTCGAGGAGTAATCAAGATGCGTCTCAACACTCTGCAACCCGCCGACGGCGCCCGCAAGGAGCGCACCCGCGTCGGCCGCGGTATCGGTTCGGGCCTGGGCAAGACTGCCGGCCGCGGCCACAAGGGTTCGTTCGCGCGCGCGGGCAAGGGCAAGATCAAGGCTGGCTTCGAAGGCGGTCAGATGCCCATGCAGCGTCGCCTGCCGAAGATCGGCTTCCGCTCGAAGCTCGCCAAGGACACGGCCGAAGTGCTGCTGTACCAGCTGGACAAGCTCGACGCAGGTGATGTCGACTTCGCCACGCTGAAGGCTGCCAAGCTGGTGCCGAGCACCGCCAAGCAGGCCAAGATCGTCAAGAAGGGCGAGCTCACCAAGAAGTTCGTGCTGAAGGGCGTGGCGGCCACGGCCGGTGCCAAGGCCGCGATCGAAGCGGCCGGCGGCAAGGTCGAGGAGTAATCGACGGATGGCGCGCAGCGGTAGCAACGCAGTGGCCGGCCTCGGCGGACTCGGTAAGTTCACCGAGCTCCGCCAGCGTCTGCTGTTCGTGGTCGGCGCCCTCATCGTCTACCGCATCGGTTGCTATATCCCGGTGCCGGGCGTCAATCCGCAGGCGATGCTCCAGCTGATGGAGACGCAGAAGGGCACCATCGTGGACATGTTCAACATGTTCTCCGGTGGCGCCCTGCATCGGTTCAGCCTGTTTGCGCTGAACGTGATGCCGTACATCTCGTCGTCGATCATCGTGCAGTTGCTGGTGCAGATCGTGCCCAGCCTGAAGGCCATCCAGAAGGAAGGCGAATCGGGCCGGCGCAAGATCAACCAGTGGTCGCGCATGGGTGCGATCCCACTGGCCGTGTTCCAGGCTTGGGGTATCGCCACGGCATTGCAGGCCGGTGGCGCCAGCCAGGGCATTCCGGTGGTCTACAACCCGGGCCCGGGCTTCATCCTGACCGCGGTGATCGCCCTCACGGCGGGCACCATGTTCCTGATGTGGCTGGGCGAGCAGGTGACCGAGCGCGGCATCGGCAACGGCGTTTCGCTGATCATCTTCGCGGGTATCGTGGCCGGCCTGCCGGCGGCGGTCATCGGCATGTTCGAGCAGATCCGCAACGGCGACATGGGCGCCCTGACCGCCATCGCGGTCGTCGTCATCGTGCTGGGCTTCACCTACCTGGTGGTGTTCGTCGAGCGCGGCCAACGCCGGATCACGGTGAACTACGCACGCCGCCAGGGTGGCCGCAGCGCGTACATGAACCAGTCGTCGTTCCTGCCGCTGAAGCTCAACATGTCGGGCGTGATCCCGGCGATCTTCGCCTCGAGCATCGTGATGTTCCCGGCGACGGCCGCCAACTGGTTCAGCCAGGGCAATTCGGGGTCGTTCCTGCACCGCGTCAGCCAGTGGCTGAACCCCGGTGAGCCGCTGCACATGATCCTGTACGCAGGTCTGATCGTCGGTTTCGCGTTCTTCTACACCGCCCTGGTGTTCAACTCGCAGGAAACCGCCGACAACCTCAAGAAGTCAGGTGCGCTGATTCCGGGCATCCGCCCGGGCAAGGCCACCGCCGACTATATCGACGGTGTGCTGACCCGCCTGACGGCGGCCGGCGCGATCTATCTGGTGCTGGTGTGCCTCCTGCCGGAGGTCATGCGCACCGAAATGGGCACCTCGTTCTACTTCGGTGGCACCTCGCTGCTGATCGTGGTCGTGGTTGTCATGGATTTCATCGCCCAGATCCAGGCTCATCTGATGTCCCATCAGTACGAGAGCCTGCTGAAGAAGGCGAACTTGAAGGGCGGCTCGCGCGGCGGTCTCGCGCGCGGGTGAATCCGGACCTTTCGCGCGCCAGAGTAGCGCGCGGGGCCGGGCAGGGCGGTTCATCGCATTGCCTGGCCAGTCCGGTTTCGTCGCCGGAGCATGGGCACACTCCCCATGCCGGGCACTGCCGCGTCCCAGACGCGGCAGGGCTTCCTATTGACCCGAGACCTTGTTAAAATTTCCAGTTCACTCCGCCGGGATTAATCCGTCCTGGCCGCCAAATCAGTTGGAGATCGCGTTATGGCGCGTATTGCGGGCGTCAATCTGCCTGCCCAGAAGCATGTCTGGGTCGGGCTGCAAAGCATCTACGGCATCGGCCGTACCCGTTCCAAGAAGGTCTGCGAGGCTGCTGGCGTTACCGCCACGACCAAGATCCGTGACCTGTCCGAGCCGGAAGTCGAGCGCCTGCGCGCGGAAGTCGGCAAGTACGTGGTCGAGGGTGACCTCCGCCGCGAGGTCGGCATCGCCATCAAGCGTCTGATGGACCTGGGCTGCTACCGCGGCCTGCGTCATCGTCGCGGCCTGCCGCTGCGTGGCCAGCGTACCCGTACCAATGCACGTACCCGCAAGGGTCCGCGCAAGGCCATCAAGAAGTAAGGGACACAGACCATGGCTAAGCCGGCTGCTGCCAAAACCAAGAAGAAGATCAAGCGTGTCGTCACCGACGGCATCGCCCACGTCCACGCTTCTTTCAACAACACCATCGTCACGATCACCGACCGCCAGGGCAACGCGCTGTCGTGGGCGACCTCGGGCGGCGCGGGTTTCCGCGGCTCGCGCAAGTCGACCCCGTTCGCCGCGCAGGTCGCTGCGGAAAAGGCCGGTCGTGCGGCACTGGACTACGGCGTGAAGTCGCTGGAAGTCCGCATCAAGGGCCCGGGTCCGGGCCGCGAATCCGCCGTTCGTTCGCTGAACAACGTCGGCTACAAGATCATCAACATCATCGACGTGACGCCTATCCCGCACAACGGGTGCCGTCCGCCGAAGAAGCGTCGCGTCTGAGGAGCTGAAAGAACATGGCTCGTTATATCGGTCCCACCTGTAAGCTCGCCCGTCGCGAAGGCTCCGACCTCGGTCTGAAGTCGCCGGCCCGCGCGCTGGACTCCAAGTGCAAGCTCGAGCAGAAGCCCGGCCAGCACGGTCCGACCGCCCGCAAGGGCAAGCTGTCGGACTACGCCACCCAGCTGCGCGAGAAGCAAAAGGTCAAGCGCATCTACGGTCTGCTGGAGCGTCAGTTCCGCAACTACTACAAGAAGGCCTCGAACAAGAAGGGCAACACGGGTGAGAACCTGCTGCAGCTCCTCGAGACCCGCCTGGACAACGTCGTCTACCGCATGGGCTTCGCCGTGACCCGTCCGGCCGCCCGCCAGCTGGTGTCGCACCGTGGCGTCACGGTCAACGGCAAGTCGGTCAATCTGCCGTCGTACCAGGTCAAGGCCGGCGACGCGATCGCGCTGGCCGAACGCGCCCAGAAGCAGCTCCGCGTGCAGGAATCCCTGACCGTGGCGCAGCAGATGGACCTCTCGCCGTCGTGGGTCGAAGTCGACAGCAAGAAGTTCTCTGGCGTGTTCAAGGCTGTTCCGGATCGTGCCGACCTGCCGGCCGACATCAACGAAGCGCTGATCGTCGAGCTGTACTCGAAGTAATCCAGGAGACGCCAACACATGACGGTTACCGCAAACCAGGTGCTGCGCCCGCGCGGCCCCCAGATCGAGCGCCTTTCGGGCAACCGTGCGAAGGTGGTCATCGAGCCGCTGGAGCGTGGCTACGGCCATACGCTCGGTAATGCGTTGCGCCGCGTGCTGCTGTCGTCGATCCCTGGCTTCGCAATCACGGAAGTCGAGATCGATGGCGTGCTGCACGAGTACACCACGGTCGAAGGCCTGCAGGAAGACGTGCTTGAGGTTCTGCTGAACCTCAAGGACGTCGCCATCCGCATGCACACCGGCGAGTCCGCCACCCTGTCGCTGAACAAGCAGGGCCCGGGCATCGTCACCGCCGGTGATATCAAGACCGACCACAACGTCGAGATCCTCAACAACGAGCATGTGATCGCGCACCTGACCAAGGACACCGCGCTCAACATGCGTCTGAAGATCGAGCGTGGCTTCGGCTACCAGCCGGCCGCCGCACGTCGTCGTCCTGACGAGGAAACCCGCGCAATCGGTCGCCTGATGCTGGACGCCAGCTTCTCGCCGGTCCGCCGCGTCGCCTACGCCGTTGAAGCGGCGCGAGTCGAGCAGCGCACCGACCTGGACAAGCTGGTCCTGGACATCGAGACCAACGGCACGATCGACGCCGAGGAAGCCGTCCGCACCGCGGCCGACATCCTGACAGACCAGCTGTCGGTGTTCGGCGACTTCACCCACCGCGATCGCGGTGCGGCGAAGCCGGCCACCAGCGGCATCGACCCGATCCTGCTGCGCCCGATCGACGATCTCGAGTTGACCGTTCGTTCGGCCAACTGCCTCAAGGCCGAGAGCATCTACTACGTCGGCGATCTGATCCAGAAGACCGAAGTCGAACTGCTCAAGACCCCGAACCTGGGCAAGAAGTCGCTCACCGAGATCAAGGAAGTCCTCGCCCAGCGCGGCCTTTCGCTCGGCATGAAGCTCGAGAACTGGCCCCCGGCCGGCATCGCCTCGCACGGGATGATGGGGTAAGCGCCCGCGTTTAGCCGATGCCTGACGGCATCGGCTGCGGGTGCGAACGGCCGGTCAGGATGACCGGACCGGGCTCCCCGGAGCCCACCACGTACCGCCATGGATGGCACGGTGTTGATAGCAGCCTGGTGATTGCGGCACTGCCGCGCGCCGATGCGAACGCCCGGGCAGGATGCCTTGACCGGACTCTCCGAGCCCCCACGTAACGCCAGGGATGGCAGCAGCAAAGTTCAAGCGCGGTGCTTTTGATCTGATCAAAGCGCCGCGTTCTGCCGACAGGGCCAAGCCCCGCGGCATGCCGGCAACGGAGCGCCGGTTCGGACCATCCGCAGTCCACGTTCAACGCCTGGATGGCGACAGCGAAGTCCAACGTTTCAACATTCAACAGGAATCTTCACCATGCGCCACCAGAAAGCCGGCCGTAAGTTCAGCCGCACCAGTGCCCATCGCGACGCGATGTTCACCAACATGGCTGCCTCGCTGATCAAGCACGGCATCATCCGCACCACCCTGCCGAAGGCCAAGGAGCTGCGTCGCGTCGCCGAGCCGCTCATCACCCTGGCCAAGGTCGATGGCGTTGCCAACCGCCGCCTTGCCTTCTCGCGCCTGCGCGACAAGGAAGCCGTGGGCACGCTGTTCACCACCCTGGGTCCGCGTTACCAGGCCCGTCCGGGTGGCTACCTGCGCATCCTCAAGTGCGGTTTCCGTGCTGGCGACAATGCACCGATGGCCTACGTCGAACTGGTCGACCGTCCGGAAGCGGCTGCGGAGTAATCCGCGCGCCACATCGGCATCACGCCGATGCATTGAAACATCCGCGAGACCCCGGCCCAGGCCGGGGTTTTTGCTTTCTTGCGATCGCGCGCCAATGCGCCAGTCCGTGCGCGGATCGCGGGCAGTCGATGTCGCGGCCTGGTGCAGGTGAACGGCAACGCCGTTAAGCTTGCCGACCATGACGAACTCCCTGCTGCGCGGCTCGTTCCGTACCCAGTACCTGCTCGGCTTCGCGGCATGCGCCGCGCTGCTCAGCTACGCGTTCTACGCGCAATTGCACGACGGCCTCGAGCCATGTCCGCTCTGTATCTTCCAGCGTGTGGCGTTCCTCGCGCTTGGCATCGTGTTCCTGATCGGTGGACTGCACGCTCCCAAGGGAAACGGTGGGCGCCGGACGTACGGCGTGTTGGCCCTGCTCGCGTCCCTGGCCGGCATCGCCATCGCCGGCAATCACGTGCGCCTGACTCACCTGCCGCCCGATCAGGTACCGGCCTGCGGTCCCGGGCTGGATTACATGCTCGAGGCCATGCCGATCACCGGCGTGATCCGCAAGGTGATGACCGGCTCGGGGGAATGCGCGATCGTCGATTGGACGTTCCTCGGCCTGTCGATGCCGGCCTGGAGCCTGGCGTGGTTCGTGCTGCTGGCGATCTGGGCGGCTTACGCGGCCTTCCGTCGCCGCTGAGTGCGTTGTTCCCGGTATCCCGGATCCAGGACGCAGCACGTGGCGGTTGCCGCTGTAACGGTTGCAGCCCGCCGCACGAGCGCCCATAGTGGTTCGCCGCATTGCAGCATCGTGTCATGCCCACTGATCGCACCCTCCGCGCCGTGAACCTGCCCGCCGACTGGTCGCCCCAGTCCTGGCGCAACCGCACCGCGATGCAGTTGCCGCAGTATCCGGACGCCGAGGTGCTGGAATCCGCCCTATCGGAACTGCGCGCGCTGCCGCCGCTGGTGACGTCGTGGGAGATCCTGTCGCTCAAGCAGCAGCTCGCCGAGGCGCAGGAGGGCAAGCGTTTCCTCCTGCAGGGCGGCGACTGCGCGGAGAGCTTCTCCGGCTGCACGTCCGACGTCATCTCGAACCGTCTCAAGGTGCTGCTGCAGATGAGCCTGGTGCTCGTGCACGGCATGCGCAAGCCGGTGGTGCGCGTGGGCCGCTTCGCCGGCCAATACGCCAAGCCGCGTTCGGCCGATTCGGAGACGATCGGTGAGGTCACGTTGCCCAGCTATCGCGGCGACATGGTCAACGCGCCCGAGTTCACGCGCGATGCACGCACGCCCGATCCGCGCCGCATGATCAAGGCGCATGCGCGTTCGGCGATGACGATGAATTTCGTGCGCGCGCTGATCGACGGCGGTTTCGCCGACCTGCACCACCCCGAATACTGGAACCTCAGCTGGGTCGGCCATTCGCCGCTCGCCGACGAATATCGCCGCATGGTCACGGCCATCGGCGATGCCGTGCGCTTCATGGAAACGCTGTCCGGCAGCGAGGTGCACAACCTCAACCGCGTCGACTTCTACACCTCGCATGAGGCCTTGCTGCTGCCGTACGAGGAATCGCTCACGCGCCAGGTGCCGCGCCACTGGGGCTGGTTCAACCTCAGCACGCACTTCCCGTGGATCGGCATGCGCACGGCCGCGGTCGACGGTGCGCACGCGGAGTACTTCCGCGGTATCCGCAATCCGATCGCGTTGAAGGTCGGTCCGTCGGTGACGCCGGAGCAATTGCTGCGCACGATCGACTTGCTTAATCCGGACGACGAGCCCGGCCGCCTGACCTTCATCCATCGCATGGGCGCCACCGGCATTGCCGACAAGCTGCCGGCGCTGCTGGACGCGGTGCGCCGCGACGGTCGCCGCGTGCTGTGGGTGTGCGATCCGATGCACGGCAATACCGAAAGCACCAGCAACGGTTACAAGACACGCCGCTTCCGCAACATCCGCAGCGAGCTGGAGCAGGCGTTCGAGCTGCACGCCGCCGCCGGTACGCGCCTGGGCGGCGTGCACCTGGAACTGACCGGCGAGGACGTGACCGAATGCCTGGGCGGTGCGCGCGAACTCACCGAGAGCGATCTGGAGCGCGCATACAAGTCGACCGTGGATCCGCGCCTGAACTACGAGCAGGCGCTGGAAATCGCGATGCTGATCGTACGCAAGCAGGTGCAGATCGCGGCGCCGGCGTAAGGCGGCTGCTGGTGACTCCGAAGGGCCCGCTCAGGCGGGCCTTTCCCGTTTCAGCGCACGCCGAAGTGCGCAGGTGAGATAGCCGGGAACCGCCGCAAGGGCAGGGCTTGCGCTCGGCATGGCCGGCGCCACCTCGTCGGCGACTGCGGCGGTCCTGCATCGCGTCGAAGCCTGCCAGCCGACAGGAAGCAGCCGGGTCTCCAAGCATCAGCGGAGGACGAGGCAGATCACCCCTTGCTCGTCGCCAACGGCACCGTCGCCAGGAACTGCGGCGCCTTGCGGGCGCGGGTCTTCTGCTCGAAGGCATACGCCAGTTCGATCAAACGCGGCTCGCTCCAGGCCGGGCCCATGAACACGATGCCCATGGGAAGCCCGAGGTGGTCGCCCATCGGCACGGTGATGCTCGGCGTACCGGCGACTGCGGCCGCGCCGTAGCCCTCGCCGAGGAAGTGGTCGCCACTGACCGGATCGATCAGCCACGCCGGCGCCGTGGCCGGCGCGACGAGCGCGTCGAGCTGCGCGGAGGCCAGCGCCGTGTCGATGCCCTCGGGACCAGCCAGGCGCCGCGCCTTGCTGCGCGCGTCGATGTAGGCGATCTCGTCCAGCGTACCCTTGGCCTGCGCGCGGTCGAACAGCTCCTGCGCGAAGTAGGGCATCTCGGTCCTGGCGTTCTGGCGGTTGTATTCGATCAGGCCGGCCAAGGTTCCGATCGGCGCGCCGCTGCGCGCCAGGTAGTTGTTCACGCCATGCTTGAACTCGTACAGCAGCACATCGAGTTCCGCTTCGTTCCACTGGCCGGAGGTCGGCAGGTCGACGTCGACGACGATCGCACCGGCCTGGCGCATCGCCTGCAGGCTGCGTTCGAGCGCGGCGTCGGCCGCCGGATGGAAGCCCATCGACTTGCGCAGCACGCCGATGCGCGCGCCGCGCAGGCCGTCGGCATTGAGGCGCGCGTGGTAGTCGAAAATCGCGCGGCCGGTGCTTTCGGCGGTGGCCGGGTCGGCGTCGTCGCGCCCGACGATGGCCGACAGCAGGATCGCCGCGTCGGAGACGCTGCGCGCCATCGGGCCGGCCGTGTCCTGGCTGTGCGAGATCGGGATGATGCCGCTGCGGCTCACCAGCCCCACGGTCGGCTTGATGCCCACCAGTCCGGCGACGGACGATGGGCAGATGATGCTGCCGTCGGTCTCCGTGCCGATGGCGGCGGCGGCCAGGCTGGCGGCGACTGCGCTGCCGCTGCCGGAACTCGAACCGCACGGCGAGCGGTCCAGCGCGTAAGGATTGCGCGTCTGCCCGCCGCGTGCGCTCCAGCCCGACGTCGAACGCGAGGAGCGGAAGTTCGCCCACTCGCTGAGATTGGTCTTGCCCAGGATGACGGCGCCCGCTTCGCGCAGGCGCGCGACCAGGAAGGCGTCGTTGCGCGGATGGTGCGAGGCCAGCGCGAGCGAGCCCGCGGAGTTGGCCATCGGCGGAGCGTCGATGTTGTCCTTCAGCAGGATCGGCACGCCGTGCAGCGGGCCGCGCACGCGCCCGGCCTTGCGCTCGGCGTCCAGTGCGTCGGCCTGCTTCAGCGCATCCGGGTTGGCCTCGATGACCGCGTTGAGTTTCGGGCCGTTGTCGTCGATGGTCGCGATGCGATCGAGGTACGCCTGCGTCAGCGCGCGGCTGGTGAGTTCGCCGCGACCCATGCGGGCCTGCAGTTCGTCGATGCCGACTTCGGCGAACGCAAACTTGTCGGCGGCAGCGGGCGCTACTTTCGCAGCGGCCGTCGCCGCCGGCGTGGCGTCCTGTTTCCCCGTTTGCTGGCAGGCGGACAACAGCAGCAGCGTCGCCAGCGGCAACGTCTTCAACATCGGCAAAGAGCGCACTGCGATTCCCCGGTCGCGGATGGCCGGGCCGAGCATACGCGATCCGGTCGCGCCGGCGGCGGCTCAGCGGCGTCGCTTGTGGAGGTCGCGTGCCAGCACTGCGACGACGATCAAGTTGACCACCAGCACCGTCACCGAGATCCAGCCGGGATGGCGCACCAGCGCATAGACGTCGAAGGGGAGGTAGATCGCCGCGCCGATGCAGCCCAGCCAGGAGGCCCATGCGCGGGCGTACCACAGGCCCCAAGCCTCGGCGAAACGCATGGCTGCGTAGAGCAGGGCGACCGCGGCGGCCATGTGCACGCCGTCGGGGCTGATGGCACTGGTAAGCGAGGCAAGCGTGCCCTGGTGCACGTCGAGCTGGAAATGCACTGCCAGTTCATGCAGCCAGCGCTGCAGGGGAGCAGGGCCGAGCAGTTCCAGCCCGCTGGCCGCCAGCAGGGCCAGCAGGCCCTTGGCGGCTTCGAAGATCGCGATGACATGCAGGCCGGGATGGGCCTGCGGATCGGGGTTGTACGGGGCGCCGGTCATGGCGTGCTCAGACCGGGCCCCGCACCGTTGGTTCAGGCCGCACGCGAGGCGCGTTTGCGGTCCGTTTCGCTGCGAAGCTTCTTGCGCAGGCGGATGGCCTTGGGCGTGACTTCGACCAGTTCGTCGTCGTCGATGAACTCCAGCGCCTGTTCCAGCGAGAATTTGATCGGCGGGATCAGGCCTTCGTCGTCGTCCTTGCCGGCGGCGCGGAAGTTGGTCAGCTGCTTGCCGCGCAGGGCATTGACGGTGAGGTCGTTGTCCTTGGCGTTGATGCCGACGATCTGGCCTTCGTAGATCTCCTCACCCGGTTCGATGAAGAGGCGGCCACGTTCCTGCATGGCCGCCTGCGCGTACGCGGGCGACGGACCGGTGCCGTTGGAGATCAGCACGCCGTTGATGCGCTGGCCGATCGCGCCTTCTGCCTTCGGACCGTAATGGTCGAAGACGTGGAACAGCAGGCCGGTGCCGGCGGTGAGCGTGCGGAACTCGGTCTGGAAGCCGATCAGGCCGCGCGCCGGGATGATGTAGTCCAGTCGCACGCGGCCCTTGCCGTCGGGCTCCATGTTCTGCAGCAGTGCCTTGCGCTCGCCCAGGCGGCCCATCACGCCGCCCTGGAACTGCTCTTCCATGTCGACCACCAGCGACTCGTACGGCTCCTGCATCACGCCGTCGATTTCCTTGATGATCACTTCCGGACGCGACACGGCCAGCTCGTAGCCTTCGCGGCGCATGTTCTCGATCAGGATCGACAGGTGCAGCTCGCCGCGGCCGGACACCTTGAACTTGTCGGCGTCCTGGGTGTCCTCGACCTTCAGCGCGACGTTGTGCTGCGTCTCGCGGGTGAGGCGGTCGCGCAGCTGGCGCGAGGTGAGGAACTTGCCGCCGCTGCGATCCTTCACGCCGGCGAACGGCGAGTCGTTGACCTGGAAGGTCATCGAGATGGTCGGCTCGTCGACGGTCAACACTGGCAACTGCTCGACCGCGGCCGGGTCGCACAGCGTGTCGGAAATGCCCAGGCCCTCGATGCCCGAGAACGCGATGATGTCGCCGGCCTGCGCCTCGCCGACTTCCACGCGCTCCAGGCCCATGAAGCCGAGCACCTGCAGGACCTTGGCGTTGCGGGTCTTGCCGTCCGGCGCGATCACCGTCACCGGCTGGTTGGTCTTGACCTTGCCGCGCTGGATGCGGCCCACGCCGATGATGCCGACGTAGTTGTTGTAGTCCAGCGAGGTCACGCGCATCTGGAAGGGGCCGTCCGGATCGACCGGCGGCGCGGGCACGTGCTCGCAGATGGCTTCGAACAGCGGGGTCATGTCGCCCGAACGCACGTCCTCGGTCATGCCGGCGTAGCCCTGCAGGCCCGACGCGTACACGGTCGTGAAGTCCAGCTGCTCGTCGGTCGCACCGAGGCGGTCGAACAGGTCGAAGGTCTGGTCCAGCACCCAGCTGG
This sequence comes from Lysobacter sp., assembly GCF_035655815.1. Classification (NCBI taxonomy): domain Bacteria; kingdom Pseudomonadati; phylum Pseudomonadota; class Gammaproteobacteria; order Lysobacterales; family Lysobacteraceae; genus Lysobacter; species Lysobacter sp. Next base: position 11,142 of record NZ_DASRTS010000069.1, on the reverse strand, counting down.
CGCGGGCGCCCGGGCGGTCCACCTTGTTGACCACGACGATCGGCTTGAAGCCCATCGCGAACGCCTTCTGCGTGACGAAGCGCGTCTGCGGCATCGGGCCGTCCATCGCGTCGACCAGGATCAGCACCGAGTCAACCATCGACAGCACGCGCTCCACCTCACCGCCGAAGTCGGCGTGGCCCGGGGTGTCGACGATGTTGATGCGCCAGGTCTCGTTGGTCTTGGGATTCGTCCAGCGGATGGCGGTGTTCTTCGACAGGATCGTGATGCCACGTTCCTTTTCGATGTCGTTGCTGTCCATGACGCGGTCCGGGACCACGGCGCGCTCGTTCAGGGTGCCCGACTGCTTGAGCAGCTGGTCGACGAGGGTCGTCTTGCCATGGTCGACGTGGGCGACGATGGCGATGTTGCGCAGGCGTTCTACGGACTGGGAGGCGGACATGCGGAGAGGGCGCCGGAACAGCGCTCGTTCGGAAGGGAAGCCGCACAGTATACCGGTTGTATGACGCCGCTGCCGTGTTCAGCTGAACGGCGTCGCGGGCCCTTGTGCGGGCGGCTGCACGCCGCCATGTGGGCCCACGAATGCGGGAATTCCTCCCTCAAGTCCCACGTCCAGGAGAGACGGTTATGAGCCTCATCGCCACCTTCGACACCGACCGCGGTCCGATCCGCGTCGAACTTGCCGCCGACAAGGCGCCGCTGACCGTCGCCAACTTCGTGAACCTGGCCAGCCGTGGCTTCTACGACGGCCTGAGCTTCCACCGCGTGATCAACGATTTCATGATCCAGGGCGGCTGCCCGCTGGGCACCGGTACCGGCGGCCCGGGCTACCGTTTCGAGGACGAGACCCGCACCGGCCTGTCCCACGAGCGCGGCGTGCTCTCCATGGCGAACGCCGGCCCGGGCACCAACGGCAGCCAGTTCTTCATCACCCACGTGCCGTGCCCGTGGCTGGACGGCAAGCACACGGTGTTCGGCAAGGTGATCGAAGGCCAGCAGGTGGTCGACAGCGTGAAGCAGGGCGACACGATCAAGTCGATCAAGATCGAGGGCGACGTGGACGCCGCGCTGGCCGCCAAGGCCGACCGCGTTGCGGAGTGGAACAAGACGCTCGACGCGCGATAACCGGTGTTGCCGGTTACCCCCAAAGTTCGCTGACGCAAACTTCGGGCCACGCGACAAGGCTTCCAATTCCCCGCGCTGCCGCGCAGCCCCTTTACCAAAGGGGCTTATGGTGGCCGCGGCGAAGCTCCGCGATCCAGACGTCCGCTCCGGCTTGCCGGGGCGGGTGTTTGCGTTAGCGGCGGGCCGGGCGGATGGATGCCGCGTGTTAACATCCGGGGGCTCTGTGGCGGCGGAAATCCCGTGCCGCGCAGTGCGCACCCCACATCGAATCCCACGAGGTTCCCGCGATGCCCCAGCTTGCCCGGCGCATCGGTCGCGCCAAGCCCAGCGCGATCATGCAGGTTGCCGAGAAGGCCAAGCGGCTCAAGGCCGAAGGCCGCGACATCATCAGCTTCTCGATCGGTGTTCCCAACTTCCTGCCCGGCGAGCACGTCTACGCCGCCGCGCGCGAGGCGCTGTCGAAAGACAGCGGCCAGTACGGCAGCAACCGCGGTCCCGACGCGCTGCTCGACGCCTTCGTCGAACACATGGCCAAGATCGGCCTGACCGGCTACGGCCGCGTCAACTGCGCCACCGGCATCGGCGCCAAGCACGTCATCTACAACCTGGCCGAGGCGCTGCTGGACGAAGGCGACACCATCGCCTTCCCGACGCCGTACTGGACCAGCTACCTCGACATCGCCGAGATCGTCGGCGCGAAGATCGACCTGCTGCCGTGCCCGCCCGAACAGGACTACAAGCTCACTCCCGCGCAGCTCGACGCCGCGCTGGCGAAGAAGCCCAAGGTTTTCCTGTTCAACAACCCGTCCAACCCGACGGGCATGGTGTACACGAAGGAAGAGATCGACGCGCTGGCCGAGATCGTCGCGAAGTATCCCGACACCTGGATCATCACCGACGACATCTACAACCGAATGGTGTTCGACGGCATCGGCTACCACAACTTCGTGCATGCGCGCCCCGAGCTGCGCGACCGCGTGATCTTCCTCGACTCGCTGTCCAAGACGTACGGCATGCCCGGTTGGCGCGTGGGCTTCATGGCCGGTCCGGAAGTCGTCGCGCAGGCGCTGGTGACGATGAACTCCAACCACATCACCAACGTGCCGGAAATCGTCTGCGCCGCAGCCATCGCCGCACTCAACGGCCCGCAGGACGTGCCGACGCAGAAGTGCGCCGAATTCCAGGCCAAGCGCGACCAGGTGATGGACGTGATGAACGCCATCCCGGGCGTCGTCTGCCCGCGTCCGCAGGGTGCGTTCTACGTGTTCCCGGACATCAGCGTCGCCTTCGGCAAGACCCACGGTCCTACCGGCATCAAGATCAACAACGACGTCGACGTCTGCAACGCGTTGCTTGAGGCCAAGGGCGTGGCCTGCGTGCCGGGTTCGGCCTTCGGCGAACCGCGCGCGCTGCGCATCAGCTACACCTGTCCGACGCCGCAGCTCGCCCCGGGCCTGCAGCGTTTCCAGGAATTCTTCGCCGAACTGCAATGACCGAAATCGGGAATGGGGAATCGGGAATCGAAAGAGCCCGCCCCCGTTCCCGGTGACCAGGCGTGTTTGACGATTCCCGATTTTCGATTCCCCATTTCCGGAGTTTCATCATGAAGACCCCCGTCCGCGTTGCCGTCACCGGTGCTGCCGGCCAGATCGGCTACTCGCTGCTGTTCCGCATCGCCTCCGGCGAAATGCTCGGCAAGGACCAGCCCGTCATCCTGCAGATGCTCGAGCTGCCGATGGAGAAGGCCCAGGCCGCGTTAAAGGGCGTGATGATGGAGCTGGAAGACTGCGCGTTCCCGCTGCTGGCCGGCATGGTCGGCACCGATGACGCCGAAGTCGCGTTCAAGGACGCCGACATCGCCCTGCTGGTCGGCGCGCGTCCGCGCGGCCCGGGCATGGAGCGCAAGGACCTGCTGCTGGAAAACGCCAAGATCTTCACCGCCCAGGGCGCCGCGCTGAACAAGGTCGCCTCGCGCAACGTGAAGGTGCTCGTCGTCGGCAACCCGGCCAACACCAACGCCTACATCGCCATGAAGTCCGCGCCGGACCTGCCGGCGAAGAACTTCACCGCGATGCTGCGCCTGGACCACAACCGCGCGCTGTCGCAGCTGGCCAACAAGGCCGGCGTCGCCGTGGGCGACATCGAGAAGCTGGTCGTGTGGGGCAATCACAGCCCGACCATGTACCCGGATTACCGCTTCGCCACCGTCAACGGCCAGTCGCTGAAGGACAAGATCAACGACGCCGACTGGAACGCGAACGAGTTCATCCCGAAGGTCGGCAAGCGCGGCGCGGCGATCATCGAAGCGCGCGGCCTGTCATCGGCTGCCTCGGCCGCTAACGCCGCCATCGACCACGTGCGCGACTGGGTGCTGGGCAGCAACGGCAAGTGGGTGACGATGGGCATTCCGTCCGACGGCAGCTACGGCATTCCGGAAGGCGTGATGTTCGGCTTCGCCGTGACCACGGAGAACGGCGAGTACACGATGATCCGCGACCTGCCGATCGACGAGTTCAGCCAGGCGGCCATCAACAAGACGCTGGCCGAGCTGGAAGAAGAGCGTTCGGGCGTGGCGCACCTGCTGGGCTGAGCCTGGTCGCGCCGGCGACGGCGCAAACGAAGTCGTGATGCAACCCGGGGCGGCCTTGGCCGCCCCGTTCTTTTTTCCGGATGTCCTGCCATGTCTTCGCTTCGAACCTTGGCAAGCGCGCGCAGTTGTTCACGACGCAGTTGTGCTGACGGCGTCTCCGCCGTCGGGCAGGCGAACCAGATCCTAAAAATGAGCCAATCACCCTGTATCCCCCTTTTTCAAAGGGGAAAGAGTGAGCCAGCCGGGAGAGGGTGGCCGATGCGTCGGCGCATCAGCCGCCGCGCTTTGCTCCCTCCTTTGAAAAAGCAAGGTCGGGGAGGATTCGCTCTGCCGTTCGACCAAGGTCGTAACGCGCTCCTTCCCCGTGCGGCGCTAGCCTCGACGCAGCGCCGTCGGAGGGATCGCCATGCGTTACGAAGACTTCTATCGCCGCTCGATCGAGCAGCCCGAAGCGTTCTGGGGCGAGCAGGCGAGGGCGATCCATTGGCACAAGCCGCCGCAAAAGATCCTCGACTACTCCAGCCCGCCGTTCCGCAAGTGGTTCGCCGGCGGCGAAACCAACCTCTGCTTCAACGCAGTGGACCGCCACCTGGACGAACGCGGCGATCAGCTCGCGCTGGTGGCCATTTCTTCCGAAACCAACGTCACGCGCGAGATCACCTATCGCGAACTGCATCGCGAAGTGAACACCTTCGCCGCGGTGCTGCGCTCGCTCGGCGTCGGCCGCGGCGACCGCGTCGTGATCTACATGCCCAACATGGCCGAGGCGGTGTTCGCGATGCTGGCCTGCGCACGCATCGGTGCCGTGCATTCGGTGGTGTTCGGTGGATTCGCCTCGCACAACCTCGCGCTGCGCATCGACGATGCGAAGCCGAAGCTGCTGATCTGCGCCGACGCCGGCATGCGCGGTGGCAAGGTGATCGCGTACAAGCCGCTCGTGGACGCGGCCTGCGAACAGGCAAAATCGCCGCCTCCGCACGTGCTGATCGTCGGGCGCGGCCTAGACCCGCAGCACAACGTCGTCGCGGGGCGCGACGTCGACTACGCCACACTGCGTGCACAGTACGAAGATGCACAGGTGGACGTCGAATGGCTCGAATCCAACGAGCCCAGCTATCTGCTCTACACCTCGGGCACCACCGGCAAGCCAAAGGGCGTGCAGCGCGACGTCGGCGGCTATGCGGTCGCGCTGGCGTTGTCGATGTGGTCTATCTACGACGTGCGCGCGGCGCAGGTGATGTTCTCCACCTCCGACGTCGGCTGGGCGGTGGGACATTCGTACAACATGTACGGCCCGCTCATCGCCGGCGCGACGTCCGTGCTGTACGAAGGCCTGCCCACGAGTCCCGACCCGGGCATCTGGTGGCGCATCTGCGAGCAGTACGGCGTGCGCACCATGTTCTCCTCGCCGACCGGCATCCGCGTGCTGAAAAAGCAGGACGCGTCATGGCTGACGAGACACGACCTGTCGAAGCTGCAGTGGCTGTTCCTGGCGGGCGAACCGCTGGACGAGCCCACGGCGCAGTGGATCACCGAAGGAATCGGCAAGACCATCATCGACAACTACTGGCAGACGGAAACGGGCTGGCCGGTGCTGTCGCTGATGCCGGGTCTGGACCTGAAGCCGGTGAAGTTCGGATCGCCCGGTTTGCCGACGCCCGGCTACAAGCTGCGCGTGATCGACGACAGCACCGGCGACGACGTGCCGGCCGGACAGAAGGGCGTGCTGGTGATCGAGCCGCCGTTGCCGCCCGGTTGCCTGACCACGGTGTGGGGCGATGATGCGCGCTTTCTTTCCAGCTACTTCAGCCACTTCAGGGAACTGCTGTACAGCTCGCTGGACTGGGCCATCCGCGACGAGGACGGCTATACGTTCATCCTCGGCCGCACCGACGACGTCATCAACGTCGCCGGGCATCGCCTGGGCACGCGCGAGATCGAGGAGTCGTGCTCCACCCATCCCAGCGTGGCCGAGGCCGCGGTGATCGGCGTGCACGACGAGTTGAAGGGGCAGGTGCCGGTGGTGTTCGCCACGCTCAAGCGTCCGGACGAATCCGCATCGCAGGCGGCAACCGCCATGCAGCAGCGTGTCGTCGAACAGCTCGGCGGCGTGGCGCGTCCGGCGCGTGTCTACGTGGTCAACGCGTTGCCGAAGACGCGCTCGGGGAAACTGCTGCGACGATCGCTGCAGGCGCTGGCGGAGAACCGCGATCCGGGCGACCTGTCGACGCTGGACGATCCCAACGCGCTGGACGAAGTGAAGCGCGCGCTGGAGCGTGGGCCGGATAACGCGTAGCGGCCGATGTGGTGGACGCGCGCGGACCGGTCCCGGCAGTTACATCGTGTGCACTGGGCCGCTGCGCTCCGGTGAGTTCTGGCTGCGGCTCAACTCCTGCTGTTGCGCCATGGCCTGCTCCCGCGCGATGGCCTGGTGTGCGGCCTGCAGCCTCTGGTCGGATTGTTCGACAGGAATACGGATTGCCTCCTGTGTCGATACAAAGGCGCGTTTATGCGCCGGGTCATCCAGTCGTCCCTCCACGGCAAAGACATTACCGTTGCCGCCCATGACCACGTGATCGACATGGTTCAAGGCATTGCCCGAGAGTGAGTAGTCGCGCACGTGGGGATAGTTGTCGCGGCTGTCCTTGCAGGCCGCAAGCAGACAGCGACTGATGCGCTCGCTCATGTCGTCGTAAGGTTTGCCAATGCCCTCGTCGATGTTGCGGACACCGGTGCGGATCTGCTCCAGCATCGGATGGTCCGGGTGTCGCGGATCGGACGGCACCTGCAAGGAGCCCCAGGGAAACCGATCCAAGCCCGTGTCCAGTGGTATACCGGGCGGCAGGTTCTGCAGAGGCGAGCGACTCAAGTCATTCAGGTAGTTGTGGGCGAATATTTCGGCTGGCTGGTTGCGGTCGCCATCCCAGAAATTGCGCATGCGGTGCGCCTCAGCCACCGCTGCTGCCTCGCCAGACGCCATCGATACCCCGCCGTGCTTATGCCGCTGGTAGTCGGCCCGGTCCATGTACTCCACCGACGAGCCGATGTGCTCGGCCAGCGACGACACCGGGTCGTGGTACATGCGGTGGTTGACCACGCGCCCCTTTGCGGCCTGTATGGCTTGCGGATCCATTGGCGCACTGCTAGCAAGGAACTGCGCGCCAAAGGAGTTGAAGGTTTCCGCATGCACGCCGAACATCACAGCTTGCAACTGTGCATGCGCACCGCCCAACGAGTGACCGGTGGCGCTGATCTGAGAGAGCGGGATGTTTTGCTTGTTTGCGAGTTCCAGCGCCTTGCGCATGGTCGCGGCGGCTTCCGGCCACTGCGTCGAGGCCCCCATCATCCCCATGCTGACGTCGGCCAGTACATCGTGAATGTTGGAAAAGTCGGTGCCCGCATTGGCAACTATCAGTTGCTTCGTTTCCATGTCCTGGAACACCGCGCCTTTGTAGTCCGTCGATGACGGCGGCGAAACGTATAGCACCTTGTATCTACGCGTATCGCTTTCCACTTCACTATTGGCCGCCAGTGGATCGTATACCTGGTGCGCGAGAAAAGCGTTCTGTTCCGGTGGTAAAGGCACGGTGGTGTCTCCTCATCGTCCTTGTAGGTAGTGCCAGGATCTGGTTGTGCGCCGGCCTCTACTGGATTACAAAGTTGGCACTAGGGAGCGGACTGCAACGGGGTCGAGTCGTCCGACACGCGTATGGTGATGGGAACCCGGCTCCGATACGGTACGTCGGGCGGTGGGCTTCGCTGGTAACAGGGATTCGCGAATGCATCGTCGTTGAACTGGCATAACCTCTTGAGGACCATGCCCGGCGCAAGTTCGCTTGTGGCGAAGTAGTTCAATGAAAGCCAGCCCGTCGCCGAGTCGTGGAGGTAGAAGCTGACTACTGCCATTTCCCAATTGCAGGTCTTCGCCTGGAAGCGGTCTCGATAGACCATGAACTCGGCGTAGGTGCGTTCGCGGCTGCGGTTGGGTATGTCGAGAGTTCCTTGCGGATAAGTGAATTCGTTCTTTCTGTCGAGGTAGTAGCCGCACTCGCGCTTCCGGTTCTGATACATCGCCTGCATCGTGACCGTGTAGCGCTCGGCATCTTCCGGCTTGTCGAACTCCACCCGGATGCGGATAGCCTCTTTCGGATTCCGGTTCAATGGCGGTGGAGTGAACTCCACCGTCTCCAGGTTGAATCCAGCCTTGTCCTCGAGCGAGTTCCCCGCCGGGGTAATGGGATTTACCCCATCGGTGACGGAGCCCTTTGTCCTGGCGCAGTTCGTCAGACCGGCAAGCAGCAGCGCGCACAACAGCAATCGCGACATAAATAGAGGTGCGCGTCTAATCATGGTCCACCTGTAATCCGACGCCGTGCGATGGCATGTCATGATTTCCTTATCGATATGGTTGGCCTTCATGCACCGTAGCAGATGGTGCATCGGATTCACGGACGGCACGAAATTTGCTGTCCAACCGTAGCGCGCGCGATACATGCCGCTTAACGGTTGCCACTCACATCTCGCGGAGACGGCTATTCCTGTGACGCCGGCTGCACACCCGCATAGCGCGCACGCGGACGAATCAGTCCACCATGCGCCTGCTGTTCGAGTGCGTGGGCCAGCCAGCCCGCGAGACGACCGGCGGCGAACATCACCAGCGCGGGCGTCGCAGGCAAACCGTACGCATGGCAGATCGCCGCCAGCATGAAGTCGATGTTCGGCCGCTGGCCGCTGATCTCTTCCGTCGCTTCGACGATGGCGTTGAGCGTGTCGAGCATCGCCGAGTCCTGCACGTGCGTGCGCAGGCGCCGCAGCAATTCCGCCGCGCGCGGATCGCCTTGCGGATACAACGCGTGCCGGAAGCCGGGCAGGTCGTCGCCGCGTTGCCAGCGTGATGCGATCGCGTCGCGCGGCGATGGCGTTTGTGCGGCTTCGCCGATCAGCGCGTAGGCACGTGCGGTGGCGCCGCCGTGGCGCGGGCCGGACAACGCCGCCAGGCCGCTGCACACCGTCGCGTGCAGGTGCGCGCCGGTCGAGGCGACGACCCGCGCGGCGAAGGCCGACACGTTGAGTTCGTGGTCGGCGCACAGCACCAGCGCGGAACGCACCAGATCCTCGAAGGCGTCGTCGTCCGGCCGCCATGTCTGCGCGAGCAGCCGGTGCACCGGACCGGAGGACGGCGGCTGCGCGACGAGCAGTGCGGCGTTCTGGCGCAGCAGCGTCGCAGCCACGCGGTGGCGCATCGGTGGCGCGGAATTGAACGAATGCCGCTCCTGCAGCGCGAGCAGCGGAATCGCCGCCATGGTGCGTTCCAGCGGCGGCAGCCGCGTGTCGCCGGCGATCGGCGCCACCGGCTCAGGCCAGGCCGGAACGGACGGGTCGAACGGGTCGTCCTCGCCGCAATCCCACAGCAGCCGCGCGGCGTCTTCCAGGCTGGCCCCGTCGCGAACCAGCGCGATGGCCGAATGACCGCGGTAGTACGGACCGTCAGGACGGATCAGCGAGATCCGCGTCTCCAGCACCGGCAGTCCACGGTCCAGGCTCTGCGCGGCGCCGCGGGCGGCACCGCGGCCCACGCGCTGACGCTCGGCCAGCCGCTCCACATCCTGGCGCAGGTACAGGCGGCTGCGATGGTCGGGGCCCGGGCGCGACTCCAGCAGGCCGCGGCTGACGTACGCGTACAGCGTGGCGCGGCTGATGCTCAGCAGGCGGCAGGTCTCGTGGGCGGAAAGCAGGTCGTCGGCCATGGTTCGCGGCGATAGATTGATCGGGACGATCAAGATTGATCAACCAGTGGGATGGTGCCAGATTGGCGGCCGCCGCAGACAGGAGTCCCCCATGACCACCACATCCGCCGGCGCGCGTTTCCGCGCCGCACTTGCCGCCGAGAAGCCCCTGCAGGTCATCGGCGCGATCAACGCCAACCACGCACTGCTGGCCAAACGCGCCGGCTATCGCGCCATCTACCTGTCCGGTGGCGGTGTCGCCGCCGGTTCGCTGGGCCTGCCGGACCTGGGCATCAGCGGGCTGGAAGATGTGCTGATCGACGTGCGCCGCATCACCGACGTGTGCGACCTGCCGCTGCTGGTCGACATCGACACGGGCTTTGGCCCAAGCGCCTTCAACATCGAGCGCACGGTGAAGTCGCTGATCAAGGCCGGCGCCGCGGCCTGCCACATCGAGGACCAGGTCGGCGCCAAGCGCTGCGGCCACCGCCCGGGCAAGGAGATCGTCTCGCAGGGCGAGATGGTCGACCGCGTCAAGGCCGCCGCCGACGCGAAGACCGACCCGCAGTTCTTCCTGATCGCGCGCACCGACGCGATCGCCGTGGACGGCGTGGACGCCGCCATCGAGCGCGCCATCGCCTGCGTCGAGGCCGGCGCCGACGGCATCTTCGCCGAGGCGGCCTATGACCTGGAGACCTACACGCGCTTCGTCGATGCGGTGAAGGTGCCGGTGCTGGCCAACATCACCGAGTTCGGCAAGACGCCGTTGTTCACCCGCGACGAGCTGGCCTCGGCCGGCGTGGCGATCCAGCTGTTCCCGCTGTCGGCGTTCCGTGCGATGAACAAGGCCGCCGAGAACGTGTACACCGCGATCCGTCGCGACGGCCACCAGAAGAACGTGGTCGACACGATGCAGACGCGCGAGGAGCTGTACGACCGCATCGGCTACCACGAGTTCGAGAACAAGCTCGACGCGCTGTTCGCGCGCGGCAAATGACGCGGGCGATGGAAAGGTCGGCCGACGGAGCGTACAGGGCCTTCTCGTGGAGTCCCCCTGTCCCTATCTCCGCCGGCGCGTCCGTCGCCCTTTGACCGTGGCGGGCGCGATACTGGCCCGCCACGGTCATCTGCGACCTGCCCGTCGCAGTGGGGCCCATCCCCTGCCGCTGCCACCCTGTAATCCTGAAAACGATGCACCCCGGCGGGACCGGACAGAACCGTTCCCGTCACGCCAAGCACGAGGAGAAACGCAATGACCGAGTCGGCCCAAGTCCTGCCCAAGGCCAAGAAATCCGTCGCGCTCAGCGGCACCGCCGCGGGCAACACCGCGCTGTGCACCGTCGGCCGCAGCGGCAACGACCTGCACTACCGCGGCTATGACATCAAGGACCTGGCCACGCGGTCGACCTTCGAGGAAGTCGCGCACCTGCTGGTCCATGGCGCCCTGCCCACCGCCTCCCAGCTCAAGGCCTACAAGGCCAAGCTGGCGCGCCTGCGCGGCCTGCCCGCGATCGTCCAGGAGGCGCTGGAGCTGGTGCCGGCGAACGCCCATCCCATGGACGTGCTGCGGACCGGCTGCTCCGTGCTGGGCACCGTGCTGCCCGAGCGCGAAGGCCACCCGGCCGCCGAGGCCCGCGACATCGCCGACCGCCTGGTCGCCAGCTTCGGCTCGATGCTGCTGTACTGGTGGCACTTCACGCG
>NZ_DASRTS010000068.1:0-10415 GCF_035655815.1 Lysobacter sp. | reverse complement strand
TCGGACTGGCGCGGCGACGGGCGGAACACCACGCCGTAGCGGTCCAGGTCCAGGCGCGCCGCGCCGGCGTGCATCATCTCCACGGCGCAGCAGGCCAGGCCGAAGGTCATCGGCCACATCGAGCCGGTGCGCGCCCAGTTCCACAGCGCGTCCATGCTGGTGGTGACGAACCCGTTCTGCAGCAGCGGGTTGTCGCCCTCGGGGCGCAGGATGTCGTCCAGCTGCCCTTCGGGCAGCGGGTTGTGCATGAGGTCAGAGACGCTCTGGATCACTCCCATTCGAGTGCTCCCTTCTTCCAGACGTAGACGAAGCCGAGCAGCAGCATGCCGGCGAAGATGCCCATCTCGATCAGGCCGATCACGCCGAGTTCGCGGAACACGGTGGCCCAGGGCACGATGAAGATGATTTCCAGGTCAAAGATGATGAACTGGATGGCGATGAGGTAGTAGCGCACGTCGAACTGCATGCGCGCGTCCTCGAACGCTTCGAAGCCGCATTCGTACGGCGAGAGCTTCTCGACCGTCGGGCGCTGGGGGCCGAGCACTTTGCCCACCACCAGCAGGGCGACGCCGATACCTCCGGCGACGATCAGGAACAGCAGGGTCGGCAGGTATTCGGCCAGCACTCGTTGTTCTCTCGCTTCATGTAGCTCGGTCGCGTTGCCGCGACCTGGCTTCGGCGGTAGCCGCCTGGGGTCATCCTCCCGCGCGAGACTCGGCCCGCCTTACGTGCCGCACCCCGGTGGGTGATGCTTGGTTGCTTCTGTACGTGTTGTCGGTGTGGTGCCCAAGGGGGGACTCGAACCCCCACGACTTGCGTCGCTACCACCTCAAGGTAGTGCGTCTACCAATTCCGCCACCTGGGCAATCAAACCTTCTTGCCTTCCTGACCCGACCGCACCCCCTGGGGTTTCGGCCGATTCCGGTCATCGCTGACCGTACCCGGCAATCCGTGCCGGGCTGATGAAATCAAATGTTACCGCGACCGCTCAGCCGCCCGCAGGGGGCTGGGGCTTTGCCGACTCCGGCGATTGCGTCGCAGGGGCCTGCGCGGGAGCGCTGGGCACGGATTCCTGCTGCACGGGAGCCTGCGGAACCGGGGCCTGCGGAACCGCACTTGCGGGGGCCGTGGGCGCAGCCGGAACCGCAGTGTTGCCGGCCGGAGCCGTCGGAACGGCCGGAACCTCGGCCATCACGCCGGCCGCGGGGGCCGTTGCGCCGCTCGTGCCGCGCGCCTGGCGCATCGCGTTCCAGGCCATGCCCAGGCTGATCACGAAGAACGCGATCGCCAGCCACTTGGTGGCCTTGGACAGGAAGTTGGCCGAACCGCGCGCACCGAACACGGTTGCCGACGCACCGCCGCCGAAGCCGGAGCCGGCCTGCGCGCCCGCGCCGCGCTGCATCAGGATCAGCGCAACCATCGCGATCGCGATCAGCACGTAGATGACGTTGAGCAACAACAGCATCGTGGTTCTGCCAGTTTCGAATAGAGCTCGTGGGCGACGTCGGGCGGACGGGTCCGCAGTTCGTCAGGGCGCCGCCGCAACCGCGATGGCGTGGAAGTCGGCAGCCACCAGCGAGGCGCCTCCGACCAGGCCGCCATCGACATCCGGCTGCGAGAACAGCGCGGCGGCATTGTCGGCCTTTACGCTACCGCCGTACAGGATCGGCAGCGAGTCAGCGATTCTAGCATCGCGCGCTCCGATTTCGCTACGGATGAACGCGTGGACCGCCTGGGCCTGCTCCGGCGTGGCGGTGCGGCCGGTACCGATCGCCCAGACCGGCTCATAGGCGACGATCGCGCCGTCGAACACCTTGTCGCCGCCCAGTTCGAACAGCGGGCCCAGCTGCTTCTCGATGCGCCATTCGGTCTGGTCGTCCTCGCGCTCGCTGAGGCTCTCGCCGACACACAGGATCGGCGTCAGGCCGGCCTCCTTGCAGGCCATGAACTTGCGCGCGACCAGTTCGCTGGTCTCGCCGTGGTACTGGCGGCGCTCGGAATGGCCGACCAGCCCGTAGCCGGCACCCACGTCCTTGAGCATCGTCGCGGACACCTCGCCGGTGTAGGCGCCCTTCTGGTTGGCGCTGACGTCCTGCGCACCGAAGGACAGGCCGCTGTCGGCGTAGCGCACGGCCAGGCCGGCGAGGTACGGCAGCGGCGGCAGGATCAGGCGCTCCACGCCCGAGGGCGCCGACTGCGCGACCAGTGCATCCAGGAGTTCGATCGCAAAGCGGCGGTCGCCATGCAGCTTCCAGTTTCCGGCAACGATTCTGCGACGCATGGCAACTCCCTTCAGCGTGATCGGATGCGTGATACCTGTCGCGACCGGCACGGGCCTGCCGCGAGCGGCGGCAAGTTTACTCCACGTGGGTGAGAATCCGGCGCATGTTGAGACGCTCCCCATCGCCCGACGCACTGTTGCAGGGCCTGGCACCAATCGCGACACGCGACGCGCGCGTGCTGATCCTGGGCAGCATGCCAGGCGCGGCATCGCTGCACGCGCAGCGCTACTACGCGCATCCGCGCAATCACTTCTGGCCGATCATGGGCGAACTGGTCGGTGCCGATCCCGTCCTGGAATACGCGCAGCGGCTGGAATGCCTGCGTGCCGCAGGCATCGCCCTGTGGGACGTGCTCGACCGTTGCGAACGTGAGGGCAGCCTGGATTCGGCGATTCGCGACGACACCGCACAGGCCAACGATTTCGTCGGGTTCTTCCGGCGCCATCCGCACGTGCGATCGGTGCTGTTCAACGGTGCAAAAGCACAGGCTGCGTATGCCCGCCTCGCCCCACCACTGGACTCGTTCGGCGTGCGGTCGCACCGGTTGCCTTCCACCAGTCCGGCGAATGCGTCGGTGCCGTTCGCAAAAAAACTGGCCGCCTGGCGCGATGCGCTGCAGGCGGCCGGCGTAACGCCGCTTTCGCGACGGCACGCGATTACTTGAGCTTGATCTCGCGCAGGCGCTCTTCCAGGTATCCGTGCGCGGTGATCGGCTCCGGATAGCGGCTCGGATTGTCAGGCGTGATGCATGAGGGCAGCACGTCGATCAGGAAATCCGGATTGGGATGCAGGAAGAACGGCGTCGAATAACGCGGCTGGCGCGCCTTCTCGCCCTGCGGATTGACCACGCGGTGCGTGGTGGACGGATACACGTGGTTGGTCAGACGCTGCAGCATGTCGCCGATGTTGACCACGATAGTGTCGGCATCGGCGGTGAACGGCACCCACTCGCCCTTGCGCGACAGCACTTCCAGGCCCTCCGCGCTCGCGCCGACCAGCAGCGTGATCAGGTTGATGTCCTCATGCGCGCCGGCCCGCACGTTGGGGATGTCGTCGGTGGTGATCGGCGGGTAGTGGATCGGACGCAGGATCGAATTGCCGAAATTGGTCTTGTCGGCGAAGTACGCCTCGGGCAGGCCGATGTGCAGCGCCAGCGCGCGGAGCACGCTGGAACCCAGCTGGTCCAGGGCCTCGTACAGGCCATAGGCCTGCTCGCGGAACTCCGGGATTTCCTCCGGCCACAGGTTCGGCGGCATCACGTCGGCGTATCTGGAGTCGCGCGGGATCTCGCGACCGACGTGCCAGAACTCCTTCAGGTCGTAGTGCTTGGAATCCTTGGCGGTTTCCACGCCGAACGGCGTGTAGCCGCGCGCGCCGCCCTGGCCGGGCACGTGGTACTTGCGCTTGACCTCGTCCGGCAGCGCGAAGAAGCGCTTGAACACGTCATAGGACGCATCGATCTGTTCGCCCGGGATGCCGTGGCCGCGGATGCCCGCGAAGCCCCACTCCCGGTACGCGGCCCCGAGCTCGGCCACGAACGCCTCGCGGTCCCCGGGCGTGGCGGGCGAGACAAAGCGGCGGATGTCGAGGGTCGGGATGCGGTTCACGAGGGACCTGATCGGGATGGTGCGGGGCCGCGAATGATACGACAGCGGCCGCGCCGGGACCCCAATCACAGAATTGTTGCCGGATAATGTCGGCCCTTTTACCGACCGCCCTGCCCGCAGCGCTCCCGAATGGATTCACTCGCTTCTTCCCTGCCCCGGCGCAACGCCTGGCTGACCGGGCTGATCCTCGGCAACGCCCTGCTGGCCACGCTGATCGCCGCCAGCAACATCCCGTTCGACGAGACCGCCACCCGATGGCGTGCGCTGGCGTTCCTGGCGCTGGCGCTGCCGGGCCATTTCCTGTTCTTTGGCGCCGTGATGGCACTGCCGGCCTGGGTGGTTGGCAGACTGGTGCGCGACCCGCGCTGGATGATCGGCACCGCGGTGGTGCTGCAGTCGCTGTGGATCGGCCTGGTGCTGGCCGATGCCCAGGTCTTCGCCCTGTACAGGTTCCACCTCAACGCAATGGTCGCCAACATGATCTTCGGCGGCGCGCTGAGCGATCAGGTGACCTTCTCGGCCGACATGTGGGCGGTGATCGCGCTGGCGGCGGTCGCCCTGGTGGCGCTGCAATTGCTGGCGGCACGCGGGTGGTGGCTCGTGCTGGAGCGGCGCCCGGGAGCGTTGCGGATCCGCCGCGCGTGGTGGGCCGCGCTCGTGATCTGCGTCGCCGGCCAGGCGATGACGGCATGGGCGGACGCGCGGGGCGACCGGACGATGATCTCGCAGCTGGCCTACATCCCGTGGGCGCAGCCGATCACCCTGAAGGACACGCTGCACAAGATCGGCGTCCAGACCGCCACGGCCGCCGAACTGCCCGGCACCGGCGACAGCGGGCTGGCGTATCCGCGCCGGCCACTGCAGTGCGATGCGGCCAAACCGCTCAACGTGGTGGTGGTGCTGGTCGAGTCGCTGCGCTTCGACGCGCTGGATCCGCAGGTCATGCCCAACGCCTGGGCCTACGCGCAGCAGTCGCAGAGGTTCGACAACCACTACAGCACCGGCAATGCCACGCGGTTCGGCCTGTTCGGGCTGATGTACGGGCTGCCCGGCGGCTACTGGCAGGCCATGCTGGTCGAACAGCGCGGTTCGGCGATGATCGAGCAGATGCAGCGCGCGAACTATGCCATGCACATTTACGGCAGCGCGCCGCTGTACAGCCCGGAGTTCGACCGCACCGTGTTCTCCCAGGTGCGCGGGAAGATCGTCAACGCGCCCTCGGATCTCGCCCGCGCGGACCGCGACCGCTTCGTGATCGAGCGCCTGCAGGCCGACATCCAGCGTCATCCGCAGGGGCAGCCGTTCTTCGGCTTCGTGTTCCTGGACGGGCCGCATGCGCCCTATCACCTGCCCGAAGGTTTCGTCTCGCCGTTCCAGCCGATGGCGAAGGACGTGAACTTCCTGAAGCTGGGGCCGGATCACGACTCCACTCCCGAATTCAACCGCTATCGCGCCGCGGTGCACTACAGCGACCAGTTGATCGGCCAGTTGCTTCACACGCTGGAAAACAGCCCGCTGGCCGACGACACGGTGGTGCTGATCAGCGGCGACCACGCCGAGGAATTCAACGACCTGCACCGCAACTATTGGGGGCACAACGGCAACTTCTCGGACTACCAGCTGCGCACGCCTTTCGTGCTGCACTGGCCCGGCAAGCCGGCCCGGCGCGTGAGCGAGGTGACGTCGCACGAGGACTTCGTGCCCACCGTCATGCGCCACGCACTGGGATGCCGCAACGACACCGCCGACTACGCGACGGGCATCGATCTGTTCGGGCCGATCCCGGCCACGCGTCCGTTGCTGGTGGAAAGCTGGTCGCAGCGCGGCATCCGCAATGGTGAGCGGATCTATCTGTTCGACCAGTTCGGCGGCGCGGATGTGGTAGACCGTCGCTACGAGCCGCTGCCGAAAGAGGAAGCTTCGCCGGAGGCGGTGCGGCTTTCCTGGGAACAGCTCACGCGCTTCATGAAGCGCTGAACCTCGGGCCCTTCTCCGTCGCGAGGAAGGGCCATGGCGGCATCAGGCCGCCGCTTCGCGCACCGCGGCGGCAAGACCGTCCAGCGTGGACTGCATCAGCGCCTCGTCATCGGCTTCCACGGTCACGCGCACGACCGGCTCGGTGCCGGAGGGACGCAGGAAGGCACGACCACGGCCGGCGACGGCTGCCTGGGCCTGCGCCAATGCGGCCTTGACCGAGTCCGCCTCGGTCGGGCGCGCACCGTTGCCGAAGCGCACGTTCACGGTTTTCTGCGGCACCTTGGCGAAACCGTCGAGCGCCTCGCGCAGCGTCATCCGGCGGCGCTGGAGCACTTCCAGCACCTGCAGCGCGCTGACGATGCCGTCGCCGGTATTGGAGCGGTCCAGGCACAACAGATGACCCGAGGCTTCGCCGCCCAGCACGCCGTCGTTGCCGACCAGTTGCTGGTGCACGTAACGATCGCCCACCTTCGCGCGGATGAAGCCGATGCCACGCTCGGCGAAGGCGCGCTCCAGGGCGTAGTTGGTCATCAGCGTGCCGACGACCGGCCCCTTCAGGCGGCCGCTCTGCTGCCAGTCGGTCGCCAGCACGTACAGCAGGTCGTCGCCGTCACAGACTACGCCGTCGCCGTCGACGAACAGCACCCTGTCGCCATCGCCGTCGAAGGCGATGCCGATGTCGGCACGCGTCGCACGCACGTGGGCGGCCAGCGTTTCCGGATGCGTCGAGCCGACGCCGTCGTTGATATTGACGCCGTTGGGATCGATGCCGATGGCATCCACGCGCGCACCGAGCTCGCGCAGCACCAGCGGGCCGAGTTGATAGGTCGCGCCGTTGGCGCAGTCCATGGCGATGCGCAGGCCACCCAGGTCGAAGCCCTTGGGCACCGACGCCTTGCAGTGTTCGATGTAGCGGCCCAGCGCGTCGCGCGTGCGCACGGCCTTGCCGAGCTGCTCTGACGGCACCGTCCGGAACGGCTGCTCGAGTGCGGCTTCGATCGCCAGTTCGGTGGCGTCGTCGAGCTTCTCGCCTTCGGCGGAGAAGAACTTGATGCCGTTGTCGTGATGCGGGTTGTGCGACGCCGAAATCACGATGCCGCCGTCGGCGCGCATCGAGTGCGTGAGGTGCGCGACTGCCGGCGTGGGCATCGGGCCCATCAGTTGCACGTCGACGCCGGCGGCAACCAGGCCGGCTTCCAGCGCAGCCTCGAACATGTAGTTCGAAATGCGCGTGTCCTTACCGATGATCACCACCGGATTGCGCCAGTCGCGGCGCGGCAGCGCGTGCCCGTACGCGTTGCCCAGGCGGAGCACGAAGTCGGCCGAGATCGGGCCCTCGCCTACGCGCCCGCGGATGCCGTCGGTACCGAAGTATTTGCGGGTCAAGCACTCACCTCTTCTTCCTGTGGCTGCGGCTGGCTCATCAGCAACGCCAACAGCGTGGCCAGGCGGTCACGCAGCTCACGACGATCGCAGATCTGGTCCAGCGCGCCGTGCTCGAGCAGGAACTCCGAACGCTGGAAACCTTCCGGCAGCGTCTCGCGCACGGTCTGCTCGATCACGCGCGGGCCGGCGAAGCCGATCAGTGCTTCGGGCTCGGCCAGATTCAGATCGCCCAGCATCGCGAACGAGGCCGACACGCCACCGGTGGTGGGATGCGTCATGACCGAGATGAAGGGCAGCCCCCGGGCGCGCATGCGGGCCAGCGCGGCCGAGGTCTTGGCCATCTGCATCAGTGAGAACAGGCTCTCCTGCATGCGCGCGCCACCGGTCGCGGTGAAGCACACCATCGGGCAACGCAGTTCCACCGCGCGCTCGGCGGCACGGGTGAAGCGCTCGCCGACCACCGAACCCATCGAGCCGCCCATGAAGGCGAAGTCGAATGCCGCGGCGACCAGCGGGCGCTGCTTGAGCGTGCCCTCCATCGCGACCAGCGCATCGCGCTCGCCGGTGGACTTCTGCGCGGCCTTGATGCGGTCGGAATACTTCTTCTGGTCGCGGAACTTCAGCACGTCGGTCGGGCCGAGTTCGCCGGCGATCTCGGTCGTGCTGCCAGCGTCGAACAGCGCCGCCAGGCGCACGCGGGCGCGGATCGGCATGTGGAAGCTGCACTTCGGACACACCTCGAGGTTTTCCTCGAGTTCGGGACGGTAGAGGACCGCACCACAGCGGTCGCACTTCTCCCACAGGCCTTCGGGCACGCTGCGGCGCTTGCTGGCGCCGGTTTCGGTGCGGATGCCCGAGGGCATGAGTTTCTTGAGCCAGGACATGCGTTGGGTATTCCCCGTTCAGGCGCTAATGGCGAACGACCAGTTTAGCGCGCACGGGGCCGGCCACGCTCACGAGGCCAGCACGCCCTTGTTGGCCGCATTCCCGTACCGGGGCGTGCGGTTTGCCTCGCTCAGGCGTCGAGCGCCTGGCGCAACGGAGACAGGAATTCGCCTGCTCGCGCGGCGGGGTCGGCCGCACCATCGAGCGCCGCCACCAGGGCGCTGCCGACCACCACGCCATCGGCTTCGCGGGCCATCGCCGCGGCACTGGCCGCGTCCTTGATGCCGAAGCCGGCTACCACCGGCACTTGGCTCTGTGCCCGGATCGCGTGCAGACGCGTCCCAGCGGCATCGGCATCGAGCCGGTCCGCGCCGGTGACGCCGGCGAAACTCACGTAGTACAGGTAACCCTGCGCGTCTTCACAAAGCCGGCGCAGGCGCGCGTCGCTCGTCGTCGGCGATGCAAGCAGGATCAGCGCCAGGCCTTCCTGCACGAACGCGCTGCGGAATTCGTCAGACTCCTCCGGCGGCAGGTCGACCAGCAGCACGCCGTCCACTCCCGCCGCGACGGCTTCGCGCGCGAAACGTGCCGCGCCGCGGATTTCCACCGGGTTGAGATAGCCCATCAGCACGACCGGCGTATCGGCATCGCGTTCGCGGAAGCTGCGCACGCACTCAAACACATAGTGCAGTCCGGCGCCGCGCGCGAGTGCGCGTTCGGAACTGCGCTGGATGACGGGACCGTCGGCCATTGGATCGGAGAACGCCACGCCGAGTTCGATGACGTCCGCACCGGCCTGCACCAGTGCGTGCATCACCGGCACCGTCGCGTCGAGCGAAGGATCGCCCGCGGTGACGAAGGGGATCAGCGCCTTGCGTTGATCGGCGCGCAGTTGCGCGAAGCGTCGGTCGATTCGGTTCATGGCATGGATCGCATGGCGTGCGGTTCGCCCCTCAAGGGGAAGGCCCGGAAGACGAAGGGCGGGAGGGAGGGAGTTCCCGTCGCATTCCCGACCTTCCCCTTGAGGGGTGACGACGGCTACAGGCGGATCCCCTCCCGTGCGGCGATGGTGTGCACGTCCTTGTCGCCTCGGCCGGACAGGTTGCACAGGACGATGGCGTCGCCTGGCATCCCGCGCGCCAGCTTCACGGCCTGCGCGAGTGCGTGACTGGATTCGAGCGCCGGCAGAATGCCTTCGGTGCGCGACAGCTGATGGAACGCGGCCAGCGCTTCCTCGTCGGTCACACCCACGTATTCCGCGCGATGGGTGTCTTTGAGGAACGCGTGCTCGGGGCCGACGCCCGGATAGTCCAGGCCGGCGGATACCGAATGCGTCTCGATGATCTGGCCGTCGTCGTCGCACAGCACGTAGGTGCGGTTGCCGTGCAGCACGCCCGGGCGGCCGGCGGCGAGCGACGCCGCATGGTGCCCGGTCGCGATGCCCTCGCCGGCCGCTTCGGCGCCGACCAGTCGAACAGAAGGATCGTTGAGGAACGCGTGGAAGATGCCGATCGCATTGCTGCCACCGCCGACGCAGGCAGTGACCGCATCCGGCAGGCGGCCGTATTCGGCCAGCATCTGCGCGCGCGCCTCGCGGCCGACGATGGCGTTGAAGTCGCGCACCATGCGCGGGTAAGGATCGGGACCTGCCACCGTGCCGATGATGTAGAACGTGTCGCGCACGTTGGTCACCCAGTCGCGCATCGCTTCGTTCAACGCATCCTTCAGCGTCGCCGAACCGCTGGTCACGGGCACCACGGTCGCGCCCAGCAGCTTCATGCGATAGACGTTGATCTTCTGGCGCTCGATGTCGGTGGCGCCCATGTAGACCACGCATTCCAGGCCGAGTCGCGCGGCCACCGTCGCGCTGGCGACGCCATGCTGGCCGGCGCCGGTCTCGGCGATGATCCGCGTCTTGCCCATGCGGCTGGCGAGCAACGCCTGGCCGATGGTGTTGTTGATCTTGTGCGCGCCGGTGTGATTGAGGTCCTCGCGCTTGAGAAGGATGCGCGCGCCGCCGACTTCGCGACTGAGCCGCTCGGCGAAATAGATCGGGCTCGGGCGGCCGACGTAATGCGCGAGGTCGCGGTCGAAGGCCTCGACGAACGCGGGATCCACGCGCGCGGCGTCGTAGGCCTGCGCGAGTTCCTGCAGCGGGCCCATCAGCGTCTCGGCGACGAAGCGGCCGCCGAAGCGGCCGAAGTGGCCGTCGGCATCGGGAAAGGCGTTGTAGTCGTCGACCGTCGACGACGGGACTGCATCGGACATTCGGAAGCCT
>NZ_DASRTS010000067.1:0-62836 GCF_035655815.1 Lysobacter sp. | reverse complement strand
CCGATCTTGGTGCGTGCGGCACGCGCGCAGGCCGTGTTGTCGGGCCGCGATTTCGTCACGCCCGACGACGTCCGCGAAATCGCCAAGCCCGCGCTGCGCCACCGCATCGCGCTGGCGCCGGAGCTGCAGATCGAAGGCCAGTCGCCCGACGACGTGCTGCACGCGCTGCTCGCCAAGGTCGAGGCGCCGCGCAAGTGAGCGACGTGGCGCTCGAACCTGCACGCCGGATGACACGCGCGGCAGCGCCCCTCTCCCTGCGGGAGAGGGGTTGGGGTAAGGGTCGGGACGTGCGGGGCGTCGACGCCTGCGATCCGAAAATGTCGATGCACCTGCGATGACCAACGCCCAGACCAGCGTCCGCAGCTTCCCGCGCCCGGCGCCGAGCCTGCTCGCGCTGCTGGTCGTATGGTCCGCGCTTGGCCTTGCCGTTGCGTTCGAGTACGCGACGCGCACGCAATGGGCGCTCGCCGGCAGCGCGCTTGGCGTGCTGCTGCTGATTGACCTCGTCCTGCTCTGGCGAGCACCCACGCCGATCGTGGAGCGACGCGTGGCCGACACCTGGCCCATCGGCCTGGAACGTCCGGTCACGCTGACACTGCAGAGCGACAA
Organism: Lysobacter sp.; assembly: GCF_035655815.1. Taxonomy (NCBI): domain Bacteria; kingdom Pseudomonadati; phylum Pseudomonadota; class Gammaproteobacteria; order Lysobacterales; family Lysobacteraceae; genus Lysobacter; species Lysobacter sp. Next base: position 62,227 of record NZ_DASRTS010000067.1, on the reverse strand, counting down.
CGCGCAGCGCGTGGACGTGTTCGACCTGCACCCGGGCGGCTGGCGCATGCAGGGCCTGCCGCGCGGCTTGCGCCTGCGTCGCGGCGAGGCCGCCTCGTTCGACTACCAGCTGTGCGCGAACGCGCGCGGCGACTTCCGCTTCGATGGCGTGCAACTGCGGCTGCACTCGCCGCTGCGGCTCTGGTGGCACTCGCGCGTGGCGGGCGCGGCGCAGCAGGTGCGGGTGTTCCCGAACTTCGCGCCACTGGCCAAGTTCGCGATGTTCAGTGCGGAACAGGCCTCGCGTCTGGTCGGCGCGCACCTGCGTCGCCGCCGTGGCGAGGGCACCGACTTCCATCAGATGCGCGAGTACCGCATCGGCGACAGCCTGCGGCAGATCGACTGGAAGGCGACGGCGCGCGCGCGACGGCTGATCTCGCGCGAATACCAGGACGAGAAGAACCAGCAGCTGGTGCTGATGCTCGACACCGGCCGCCGCCTGCTGGCGCGCGACGGCGAACTGGCGCATTTCGACCACGTGCTGGATGCCGCGCTGGTCGTCGCGTACCTGGCGCTGCGCCAGGGCGACGCGGTCGGCCTGCTGGCCAGCGGCGGTGCGACCGCATGGGTGCCGCCGCATCGCGGCGTGGGCGCCATCGACGAGTTGCTGCGCGCCAGCTACGCGCTCCAGCCGCAACCGGTGGCGACGGATTTCCTCGCGGCCGCGACGGAACTGTCGCTGCGCCAGCGCCGGCGCTCGCTGGTCATGCTGGTCACCAACCTGCGCGACGAGGACATGGACGACGTGCTGGCTGCCGTGCAGCTGCTGCGCAAGCGTCACCTGGTGTGCGTGGCCAGCCTGCGCGAGGGTTCGCTCGATGCGGCGCTGAAGGACGAAGTGCAGGACCTGTCCGGCGCGATCCGCGCCGGCGCCACGGCGCAGTACCTGGAACAGCGCAACGCCGCGCACGAAGCCCTGCGCAAGCATGGCGTGATGGTGCTGGACGTCACCTGCGACCAGCTGGCCGCGTCCTTGGTGGAGCGATACCTCGCGGTGAAGCGGGACGGGTTGCTGTAGGCGCCAGCGCCGGCCGGCCGCGTGCAGCTACTTCGCGTAGCCCTTCAGCAGCTCGATGATCGCCGCGGCTTCGCGCGCTCGCTTGGCGTCCGACTTCTCGGCGACGACGTGCTCGATCAGATGACCTGAGAGCACTTCCATCATCAGTCCGTGGATCGCGCCCTTCGCCGCCGCGATCTGAATCAGCACGTCGGTGCAGTCCGCATCGGACTCCAGCGCCTCTTCCAGCGCGGCCACCTGGCCGGCCACCCGCCGCACGCGTGTCAGCAGCTTCTTCTTGTCGCGAGTCACGTGCGCCATGGTGCGCGACCATATACCCTGGGGGTATGCAGTCCACCTCCAGTCCTATGAACCTCGACGCCCTCGCCGAAAGCCGGCGCCATTCGCATGCCTTCGATGAGGGCAACCCGATGGCCGAGCGGAACACACGCCGCGCCATGTGGCTGACGCTCGCGATGATGGTCGTCGAGATCGCTGGCGGCTGGTGGTTCAACTCGATGGCCGTGCTCGCCGATGGCTGGCACATGAGCTCGCACGCCATGGCGCTGGGCCTGTCGGCCGTCGCGTACGCCTGCGCGCGACGCTATTCGAACGACCACCGGTTCGCCTTCGGCACGTGGAAGATCGAGATCCTCGGCGGCTACACCAGCGCGATCCTGCTGATGGGCGTCGCCGTGCTGATGGCGGTCCAGTCCGTCGAGCGCCTGTTCAATCCCAGCACCATCCATTACGAGCAGGCGATCGCCATCGCGATCGTCGGCCTGGCGGTGAACCTGCTCTGCGCGTGGTGGCTCCGCGATCATCATTCGCATGGGCACGACCATCACGACGACCACCACCATGGTCATCACCACCATGGCCACGGGCATCATCACGATCTGAACCAGCGCTCGGCGTATCTGCACGTCATTGCCGACGCCGCCACGTCGGTGCTGGCGATTGTCGCGCTGCTGGGCGGCATGTACTTCAATGCGGCGTGGCTCGATCCCGTGATGGGACTGGTGGGCGCGGCGCTGGTCGCCGTGTGGGCGTGGGGACTGATCCGCGATTCGGGTCGCATCCTGCTGGACGCGCAGATGGACGCACCGGTGGTCGAGGAAATCCGGGAAGCGATCGAAGGCAACGGGCTCGATGCACGCATCAGCGACCTGCACGTGTGGCAGGTGGGTCGCGGGAAGTTCGCGTGCACGGCCGAGGTCGTCACCGGCGCTCCGGCCGATCCCCAGGTTTTCCACGAAGCACTGGCGGTGCATGAAGAGATCGTGCACGTGACCATCGAGGTGAGGTCGAGCGGTGTGGCCTGAGCCTCGCTTCCGCAACGCCTCGAACAGCACAACGTCGCCTGTCGTTGCGGCGACAGATGGAATGAGCGCCTCAGCTGCCTAAGGGCACGTCAGCCGTTCCAGTTCCAGCAGCGTTCCGATCGCTTCCCCACGCGATTCGCCGCACATCTCCCGCGAAGGCCGCAACGACGCGCAGAACGCGGGGCGCTCCGGACGTCCGAACAAACGGCAGCGGTAGTCGTCGTCCAGCTGCACGCATGGGATGCCGGCCGGCTTGCCGTGCGGCATGCCGGGTATCGGCGAGTTGATCGACGGCGCGATGCAGCACGCGCCGCAACGGGCGCGGCATTCCATGGCGACAGTTCGCGTCAGTCGGCCGTGACCAGTTCGGCGCGGTGCTCGCGCAGCACTTCGTATACGGCGTCAGTCTCGGGGCGCACGCCGTGCCAGCGCTGGAAGCTTTCGGCGGCCTGCTCCACCAGCATGCCCAGGCCGTCGATGCAGTCGTGGGCCCCGGCGGCGCGCGCCCACGCCAGGAACGGAATCGCCACTTCGCCGTAGCTCAGGTCCACCGCGGCCGTGCGCGGATTGGCCAGCGCAATGGGCAGCGACGGCAGGCCGTCCGCGCGCGCGGCGGAGGTGGCGTTGACGATCAGGTCGAACGTGCCCAGCGAACCGATGTCGCGCAGGTAACGCGGATGCACACGGCCGGGCATCGCCAGCGCGTCGGCCAGCGCGTCCGCGCGTTCGGGCGTGCGATTGACGATGTACAGGTCGCCGATGCCGGCGTCCAGCAGCGCCGGCGCCACACCGCGCGCGGCACCGCCGGCGCCGATCAGCAGCGTGCGGCGCGCGCGCAGGTCCAGGCCGTGGCGTTCGGTGAGGTCGCGCACCAGGCCGACGCCGTCGGTGTTGTCGCCTTCCCAGCCGGTGGCGGTGCGGATCAGCGTGTTGACCGCACCGGCGCGGCGCGCGCGCTCGGTCAGCGTGGTGCAGGCACTGGCCGCACGCGTCTTGTGCGGCAGGGTCACGTTGGCGCCCAGCCCGCCTTCGGCTGCGAACTCGGCGAGGATCGCGTCGAACAGTTCCGGGGCCGCATCCATCGCGGTGTATTCCAGGGCGATCCCGGTCTGTCGGCCGAACACGGCATGGATGCGCGGCGAGAGCGAATGCGCGACCGGATGGCCGATCACGGCGAAGCGCTTTACGACGGCGGGATTTGCGACGGAGGCGAAGTTGGACACTGGGGGCCCTCGCTAGACTGGGGGAATCACAATGAGGGGAGACGCACGATGCGACGCAGGGCGGCCTTGGCGGCAAGTGTAGCGGCGGTGGTCGCGGTGGTCGGGATCGCGTTGTCCGGGCCGGCGTCGGCCTTCCTGTCCGAGTTCGGCATCGAAGGCATGGGCGTGGTGTCGACCAAGGCCAGCGAGATCCGCGGCAGCGTCAGTCCGGACGGCCAGCATATCGTCTGGGGCAGCACCGACCGTGAAGGCGGCGCGGGTGGCTGGGACCTCTGGCGGGCACGCCTGAAGGACGGCCGTTGGCAGGACGCAAAGCCGGTTTCGGTCAACTCCGTGGCCAACGACTTCGACCCGCTGTTCAGTGCGGACGGGAAATGGCTGTACTTCTTCTCCAACCGGCCCGGCGGGCAGGGTGGGGACGATCTGTACCGGGCCGCAGTGCGCGACGACGGTTCGTTCGGTCCCGCGGAAAACCTGGGACGCGGCGTCAATACGCGCGGCGACGAATGGGCGCCGACACCCAGCCGCGACGGCACGCGCCTGCTGTTCGCCAGCGACGGACACGGCGGCGCAGGCGGACATGACCTGCTGGTGGCCCGCTGGGACGGGAAAGCCTTCGTGCAGCCAACGCCCGTTGCCGGCGTCAACAGCAAGGCCGACGAATTCGACGCCGCCTGGCTGGGCGACGGACGCACGCTTGTGTTCGCGCGTTCGCAGGATCCGGCCACGCAGCCCGTGCGACTGTTCGTCGCCCACTGCGACGGTGCGCGCTACGACGACATCGCGCCGCTGAAGCTGTCGTTCAACACGGAGGACGGCACCACACTCGGCCCGGCCGTGGACTGGAACAAACCCGGCGAACTGCTGGTCAGCGGCACCGCCAAGGCACCCCGCGCCGGCAAGCTGGACGTGTACCGGATGAAGGCGCCGACGGCGGAGGGGAAGGCGGGTTGCGGAGGCTGACCGCGATTTCGTGGCGGTGCATGGCGATGGCGCCGAGTCCTTCATAAATCTTCATTCGCATTTCAGGCGGTTCATTCAGGTCTGCGCTGCACTCGGCGCTCCTTCACGTGGAGTCGCCTCATGCGCCGTCTCATGCTTTCGGTCCTGCTGTCTGCCTGCACCTCCTTCGCCGCCGCGGCACCCTATGCGCCGCCGCCGCGGCTGGAGGACGGCTGGGCGGTCGCCGATGCCGACAGGACCGGCTGGAAGCTCCCGACGCTGGCGGCGATGGAGGACGCGATCGCCGATGGGGCTGCGCCCGACACCACCAGCGTGCTGGTGGCCCGCGACGGCAAACTCGTGTACGAGCGCTACTTCAACGATGGCGGACGGGACGTCCTCAACAACACCCGCTCGGCCACCAAGACCATCACCGCCCTGCTGGTTGGTGCGGCGGTCGACCGCGGCCTGATCGCCGGACCGCAGGCGCGCGTGTACGGGTTCTTTCCCGACCGGACCTGGCGCAACGACGATCCGCGCAAGCGCGACTTCACCGTCGAGGACCTGCTGACGATGAGTTCGCAGTGGGAATGCGACGACGACAATGCGTTCTCGGCGGGGAACGAGGAGCGCATGTACCTCAGCGCCGACTGGACGCAGTTCGTGCTGGACCTGCCGATGAAAGGCTACGCGCCGTGGATGCGGCGGCCGGCCGACAGCCCGTATGGCCGCGCGTTCGCGTACTGCACGGCCAATTCGTTCCTGCTGGGCGCCATCGTCGAACGGGTCAGCGGGAAATCGCTGGCGGCATTCGCGCGCGAGGCGCTGGAAGCGCCGCTGGGCATCCGCGAGAGCGTCTGGGGTGTTTCGTCGGAAGGCGTCGGCATGGGCGGCGGTGGCACAACGTATCGCAGCCGCGACTTGGCTAAGTTCGGACAGTTGTTGCTGGACGAAGGGCGCTGGCAGAACCGCCAAGTCGTCTCGCGCGACTGGATACGCGCGATGACGACCGTACACGCGCAGGCGCGCGATGACGCCGAATACGGCTATCAGCTGTGGCGCTTCCATTTCGACGTGCGCGGCACCCGACGCGATGCCTGGGCGATGTCGGGCAACGGCGGCAATTACGTGTTCGTGGTTCCGTCGGAACGGCTCGTCGTGGTGGTCACGCGCACGCGCTTCAACCAGCGCGACATGCACCGGCAGTCGCAGCAGTTGCTCTCGGACTACATCCTCAAGGCGCTGCCGTAAGCCCCGCTGCGCGCTCCAGTCCGCGGGTGCGAACGGCTTCGCGTTCGCGCGCGACCGCCACGTCAATGGCCGTGGTCACGTCGGCGAAGCGCGGCGACTGCCTGAGTGACGCGAACAACGGCGAGCGACGCAGGTAGGCCGCGTCGCGATAGCCATGGCGGACGGCGTCGGCCAGTGCGTCGAGGGCTGCATCGCGTTCGCCGGCGGCGTCCAGGAGCAGGGCGGCGTCGAGTCCGTCCAGCGGTTCGCTGCCGGCGTGCAGGCCGGCACGAAGCGATTCCGCGTTCGCGAGCAGCGTCGTCGGCGGTGGCGTCACGCCCGCGGCGAACCATCGCACTGTGCGCGGAAAGCTTGCCTGCGGCCGCAACGCCTGCGCACGCGCGGCGGCCTGTTGCGCGGCTGCGCGATCGCCGCGCAGCAGTGCCAGTTCGGCGGCGATTAGCTGCAGGGCGGCGTGATCGGTGCCCCGTGCCAGCGATTCCTCCAGCGCGGCCTGCGCTTCGGCGACGCGGCCCTGGCGCATCAGGAACGCCGGCCACGCCTGGTTGGAGAACACGTTGTCGGGATACAAGCGGAAACTGCGGCGGTAGCGCGCCTCGGCCGCGGCGGAATAACCCAGCAACTGCAGGTTGCTGGCGACTTGGATGTCGTGGAAGCGAACGCGCGACGGCTCGCGCACGGCGAGGTTGGCCGCCAGCGCATCGGCGAGCCGACCCTGGCGCTCGTACAGATACGCGGCAGATGCGCGCACGGCGTCGGCACGTGGGTCCAGCTGCAGCGCGCGCTCGTAGCTGCGCAGCGCATCCTCCACGCGGCCGCGGCAGTCATACGAGTAGCCGAGTGCCGCGTGTGCGGCGGCATTGTCCGGATCGCCGGCGATCACGCGTTGTGCCAGCGACAGTGCCTGCTTCACCGAATCGGCGTCGCCGTTGTACAGGCATACGCGCGCGCTGTACGCGCGGCTGAGGCCCACCAGCGCTTCGCTATCGTCGGGCGCTTCCTGCAGGCGCTCGCGATACAGCACGATGGCGCGCTCGTTGTCGTCGCGCTGGCCGATGCCGGCGTAGTACGCGGCGCGCTCCAGCAGCGGCGAACGTGGCGCAGCGTTGGGCGCGGGACGCAGCCACCAGAGCAGGCCGCCGGCGATGGCCGCCATCGCAATCGCACCCGTGACCCAGACGGGCCACGTGCGCGTCGCGCGGCGCGTGGCCGCACGCGCGTCGTCGAACGGCTGCGGCACCGTACACAGCTGATAGCCTTGGCTGCGCACGGAACGCAGATAGCGCGGCTTGCGCCCGTCATCGCCCAGCGCCTGCCGCAGCAGCCGCACGCGCTGCGTCACTGTTTCCTCGTTGACGACGGCCGGCGACCACACCTGATCGATCAGTTCGTCGAAGCCCACCACGCGCGGGCCCTGCTCCAGCAGGTAATGCAGCAGCCGGAAGCTGAGGCCGCCCACGTCCAGCGCAACGCCGTCGCGCTCCACGCGCTGCCTCGGCACGTCGATGACCAGATCGTCCAGGCGGTAGCGGTCCGTCATGTGTCGTCAGTCGCCACGCACGCGGCCCGCCGCCCACGCCGCCAGCTTTTCACGGCCGATCTTCGCGTTGTGGCGGATGTCGACCGGGAACTTCGGATGGTGGAGGAAGGTGGCGATGGCCGCGGTGTGCGGATGGCTGGCGCCCAGCGTTCGCAACTCGGCTTCGATGCGCGTCCACTGTCCGGCATCCGTGCCGGGCGCCAGCTCCACGCAGAGCACCGGCCGCTGCGCACCGGGCTTGCCCACGCCGACCAGCGCCGTGCGGCGCACGTCCCGGTGCGTGTTGAAGATGGGCTCGACCTGCTCGGTGTACATCGGCCCGTCCGCGGTTTCCACGCGATGCGACTTGCGTCCGCAGAACCACAGGCGACCCTCGGCATCCAGATAACCGACATCGCCCATGCGGTGCACGATGCGTTCGCTGCCATCAGGCAGGCGCTCGCGGATCTTCGCCGCGCGCGTCTGTGCTTCGCGGTTGAAGTACAGGTCGGTGGCGGTGGGGCCCGCGACGGTGATCTCGCCAACCACGCCTTCGCCGAGTTGCGTCACGCCGCTCCAGTCGGCGATCGGTGCGTCGGTGATCGCGATGATCCGCATCTCGTTCGGCGCGACGGCGCGGCCGACGCAGGTGCCGGCGCCGGCTTCGGTCGCGCTGCGCGTGGCCTGCAGTTCCCGGCCCTCGATCACCGCGACCGGCAGGCATTCCGTGGCGCCATACGGCGTCCAGAACTGCGCGTCGCGCGGCAGCAGCTCGCGCATCTTCGCCACCACGTCGGCAGGCACCGGCGCACCCGCGGAGGTCACGCGCTTCACCGTCGGCAGCGGCTGTCCGAAATCGGCCAGCACCTTCATCAATGCGGGCGATCCGAACAACTGGTCCACGCCGAAGCGTGCGATCGCATCGTGCAGCCGGCGCGGATCGGCCAGCGCGGGTTTGGTCGGGTCCATGTCGGGAATGATCGACGTGAGGCCCAGCGCGGGATCGAACAGCGCGAACGGCGGGAACGTCGGCAGGTCCACGCCACCCGCCTGGATGCCGAACGCCTCGCGCAGCATCGCGATCTGCGCGACGAAATGCCGGTGGCGGTACACGACGCCCTTCGGAATGCCGGTGGAGCCGCTGGTGAACAGGATCGCGGCGACGTCGTCCGGTTGCGTGTCGGCCAGCTGGCACTCCGCGCCGGCGCCGTCGCGTTCGACCTGCGCCAAGGTGCCGTCGGCCAGCCAGGCGCGAGCGCCGGTCGTGATGCGGATGCGCGCTGACTTCGCCCAGCCCAGCAGCACGCGCGCGAACTGCGCCAGCGGAATGCCGATGAACGCCTCGGGCGCGGCCTCGTCCAGGCACTGCCCGAGCGCGCGCTTGTCGATGCCCGGGTCCACCAGCACCGGCACCGCGCCGGCCTTGAACAGCGCGAACATCAGCAGGAAGAACTCCGGCGATGGCCGCACCATCACCACGGTCCGCGTGCCGCGGACGATGCCGCGGCGCGCCAGCCCGGCCGCAATAGCGTCGCTGCGGGCGTCGAGCTCGCGGTAGGTGAGGGTAGTGTCGAAGCGCGCCATCCCGTCCTGTCCCCGCGTGCCGGGGCAGCGCATGGCGATGCGGTCGGGGAACCGGGCCGCCAGGTCCGGGAGCGTCGAGGCGATGTTGCAGGGGGTGTCCATGCATTCATTTTCGCCCGATCCGCTCCGCACTTGCGCCGGGCGCGCCAAGCCTCAAAATTCCGCACCCGCCCGAGCCTCCGGACCCCGCGACGGTCCACCCATGCAACACCCCTGCCTGACCTGCGGCGCCTGCTGCGCCTTCTTCCGCGTGAGTTTCCACTGGTCCGAGGCCGACCCGGCGATGGGCGGGCACGTCCCGATCGAACTCACCGAGACGCTGCGCGCGCACGAGCGCGTCATGCGTGGGACGTCGCAGAGCCAGCCGCGTTGCGTCGCGCTGGACGCCGAGATCGGCCGCTACAGCCGCTGCACCATTCACGACCGCCGCCCGTCGGTGTGCGCACTGGTGCCCGCGTCGTGGGAGTTCGGCGCCGCCAGCCCCCAATGCGACAAGTCCCGCCTGGCGCATGGCTTGCCGGCGCTGACCCCGGACGACTGGATTGGCGTGCGCGAGGAAGAGAAGAACCCGTTGCCGGAGATTTGAGGCGGATTGCCGGGGCAGGGTCGGCTGCCTGGCCATGCTCGCTTACGGATAGTCCGCAGTTTCCACGTCGAGCGACGGTCGCTGGTGGATTGGCCGGTAAAGCACGAAAAGTCCATGGATCCCCGCCTTCGCGGGGATGACGGGCAAGAGCATGGTCGCTATGTATTCGGCGATCGCGACTGTTCTTCGTGCTGTTGTTGTTGTTGCTGTTGCTGTTGAACAGCCAACCTAGCCCCGGAGGGCAGCGCACAGGACGTGCGCTGCTGAGCGCGGAGGCAGGATGCCGACTCGCGAAGGCACCGACTCCCGTTCCAGTCGTGGGATTGCTTCGTCGGGGAAGACCGTTTCTTTTGGTTACTTTTCTTTGGGTCAGCAAAGAAAAGTGACCCGGCCGGCTTTAGACGGACGGAAGCTGTGGCTCTTCCGCTTCTCACAGGCGACCGGTAAACCGTGCAAAGTCCCTGGATACTCGGCTGACGCCGAAGTGAAGCGGAGCCGGCCTTCGCGGGAATGACGAGCTAAGAGCAAAGACAAGCGGGGTCCCTGCGCTCGCGGGGATGACGAGGAACGGCTGCATCGCTGCTGAGCGACGTCCGGTAAAGCGTGAAAAGTCCCTGGATTCCCGCCTTCGCGGGGATGACGAGCAAGAGCAAGAGCAGCAGCAAAATGGATCCCGGCGTTCGCCGGGATGACGAGCTAGGCGGGTGGCCCAGCGGAAACGGAAAGATCCCTGACTTTCCTGTTCCGCAGGAACGCACCTCTACAGCGGATGCGAATCCAGGAACGCCCGGATCTGCGGCACCAGCACCTCCGCCTTGTCTTCCAGCACGTAATGCCCCGCGTCCTCGAACGCGTGCACCTGCGCCTGCGGCAGCGCGTCGGTGAAACCCTTCAGGAAATGCCGGTCGAACACGAAATCACGCAGGCCCCAGCCGATGAACGCCGGGCGGTCGGCGTATTCGGGCAGCTTGCGGCCCATGGCCTGCACCAGCGGCCAGGCCGCGTCGCCCTCACCCAGCGGGATGTCCTGTACGAAGCGCGACGTCGCGATGCGGTTGGCCCAGCTGTCGTACGGCGCGACGTAGGCGCGGCGCACGTCGGCGGGCATTTTCTTCTCGACGCCGACGAACGACGCGATCGACGAGAACGCGTTGAAGCCGCGGATCAGCAGCGTGCCGAGCGCCAGGTCGCGGCCGAGCTTGAGCGACTTCGGCAGAGGCTTCGCGGCCGGCAACGGGAACGAGCCGGTGTTGGTGATGACCAGCCGGCGGATGCGCGCCGAGTGCTTCAGGCCCCAGCCGAAGCCGATGCCTCCGCCCCAGTCGTGCACGGCCAAGGTAACGGGGCCCTCGATGCCCAGGTGCGTCAGCAGCGTCTCGATGTCATCAATGCGCGACTGCAGCGTATAGCGATAGCGGTCGTCGCCGGGCTTGTCCGACAGCCCCATGCCGATGTGATCGGGTACGATGCAGCGATAGCGGTCGCGCAGGACCAGTACCAGCTTGCGCCAGTAGAAGCTCCACGAGGGATTGCCGTGCAGCATCACGACGATCTCGCCGTCGCGCGGTCCCTCGTCGAGGACGCTCATCGCAATGCCCGGACGCACGTCGAAGCGCTGCGGGGTGAACGGGTAATCCGGGAATGCGGACGCCGGGGTCGTCGGAACTGGGGTCATGGGCCACTCGAAGCGGGCCCAGAGCGCACGGCGGGCCACGAAAGCCCGGCATTATCGCCCCGGCGGCCGCCCGGCGCACGGTCGGGCGGCGCAGCGGGTCAGACCTTCAGGGTCGGCACGTCGACCTTGGGCAGCAGGCGCGAGGTGAAGTACCGGTCCTGGAAGTACTTGATCTTGGTGCACATCACCGGGTGCTCGATGCCCTCGTACAGGAACACTTCCTTGTCGAAGCCCATCGCCTTGAGCTCCTGCGGCAGCATCAGCGCGCGCTTCTCCTCGCTCACGCTGCGGCTGACTTCGCGTCCGCGGGTGACGTTCTGCTTGCGCACGGTGCGGTAGCCGAGCATCTCCGAGTAGTCGTTGGCGTCCTGCTGCTCGCGCGGCGCGTAGATGATCTGCAGCGCGTGGTTGGTGATGATGGTGCGCGAGACGTCCTTGCCGTACACCGCATCCAGCTGCGCCATGGACTGGATGATCGGCAGCAAGCGGATGTTGTAGCCGGCCATGTACGACACCGCGTTGGCGATGATGTCGACCTTGCCGATGGCCGTGAACTCGTCCATCAGCAGCAGGCACTGGTGCTTGAGCTGCGGGTTGTTCTGCGGAAGTTCGCGCGTGTTGAGGTTGATCAGCTGGCTGAAGAACAGGTTCACGATCAGCCGCGCCTCGGCCAGCTTGTTGGGCTGGATGCCGATGTAGATGGTCATGCGCTTCTTGCGCACGTCGGTCAGCAAAAAATCGTCCGCACTGGTGGCGGCATCCAGCACCGGATTGATCCAGGGATTCAGCGGTTCCTTGAAGGTGCCCATGATCGAGGCGAACGTCTCGTCCGCCTGCGACAGCAGCCCGGCGAACGCGGTCTTTGCATGCTCGCTGAGGAACGGCCGCGTCGACAGGCCCTGCAGATAGGGCTTGAGCTCGCCGCCGGTGCCGGTCGAGAGGCGGTAGATCGCGCCGAGCGTGGGCTTGGGCGGGTGCGGGAACGTGCTCTTGCTGGCGTCGTCCCAGTTCTCGAACAGGTACAGCGAGAACGCCATGAACGCATTGCGCGCCTGGCTCACCCAGAACTTCTGGTCATCCGAACCGTCCGGATACAGCATCGCGGCGATGCTCATCAGGTCCGAGATGCGGAACGCCGGATCGGGCGAGACGTAGGTGAGCGGATTCCAGCGGTGCGTGCGGCGATCTTCGGCGAAGGGATTGAACAGGTAGATCTCCTGTCCCTGGCTCCTGCGCCAGCCGCTGGTGAGGTCGAAGTTCTCCTGCTTGATGTCCAGGACGACCATCGATTCCTGGTACTCGAGCAGGTTCGGGATCACCACGCCCACGCCCTTGCCCGAGCGCGTGGGCGCGGCCAGGATCACGAACTGCTGGCCGCCCAGGCGCACCAGCTTGCCGCCGAACTTGCCCACCACGATGCCGTTGGCGGTCGGCTTGAACAGTCCCTTGCTCGCCAGGTCCGAGGCGGTGGCAAAGCGCGCCTCGCCGTGCAGCGCCTTTTCCTTCGGCTTCAGTGCGACCACCAGCAGCGCCACGTACGCCATGACCGGAACGCCGAATCCGATGGCGCCGCCGAGCTTGATCCTGCCCACGTACGGCGCGACCTGCGGATGATCGAGTGCGCGCAGGTAGGCCCAGTAGGTGTTCCACTGCAGCAGGCTCGTGTCGAGCTTGAGCAGCAGCAGCGTCAGGTAACCCGACAGGTAGGCGCCCAGCGCCAGGGTGAGCACGGCGAACCCCGCCGCCCACGCGAACTTGCGATTGCGCATTACGGTACTTCTCCCCCGATGTTGCCTTCAGCGACGCCGTCGCCTGGTTGGCGCCGGCGCCTGTTTCCGTTCGTTTTGCCCGTGCACCATCTCGTCCGTCTGCGCGTGCACCCAGGCCTTGGCGTCGTCGAGCGACACTTCCAGCCGCAACGGTGTCCCCGCCGAATCGATCACCGCATAGCCCGTCGCCCCACTGAACACGCCGGCCGTGTCGTCACGTCCGTCTACCGCGACGATGCGGTAGGGGCCGCGGGTGTATAAGAACGATTGCTCCATCCCCGATGTTCCTTTTCGGTCGCGGCCGAACATCGGCCCCTCTGCTCGCCTTCTTCGGTCAGGGACTCGCGTCCGCCGGGTCGCGCGCGATGGAAGTCCCACCACCGCCCACCGTGAACCCCTTGGGACAAACGCGGGCATATTGCTGAGCCGACACGGGGTTGAAGCAGTACTGGTTGGTGACCGTATACGTGCCCAGTTGCGGACTGATCGGAGCCCAGCAATGCCACGGCACGCCCTGAGTGCAGAACGTGAATGGATCATTGTTGTAGTAAGGGATGTACTCGTAGCACGGATCCTCCGATGCGCAGTTCGCGCTCGCGCTACCGGCAACGAGGAGCAGCGCGAATGCAGCTGCTGCCATTGGCAACTTTCTGGGGATCACCCGTGTGCTGATCCGCTGATTCATCTCGCGTCCTCCATTGCTTGGGAGACGGACGCCGCACCGAGGTACGGCGCCCGCGTGACGTCACATCGACATCCGAGCAGGCTCGCGCTGTTGCGCCTGCGCCTGCTGTGACTGTTGCTGTTGCGCGTCCTGCTGCCATTGCTGCGAGCTGCGCTCCACCGGCTGCTGCGCGGCCGCCTCGCGGTCGGCGTAGATGCGATGGTGGGCCGGATCGTCCAGGCGACCCTGCACCGCGAACAGGCCCTGGCCGTTGGTGCCGAGCGCGACGTGATCGATGCGGCTCATGCCGCTGACCTTGGCCTCGAACGCCAGTGATGCCGCGGCATTCTGCATCTCCTGCTGGTTCCTGAAGCCTGCCTGCGGAACCAGTTGTTCGAGCTGCGAAAGCGCCTGTTTGTACATCGCGTTGCCGGGATGATTCGCGTCGGAGATCAGCGGCTGGCGCTCGCCGATCTTCAGCGCATCCAGCGTCTTCGGGCCGGCGATGCCGTCGTCCTTGAGCCCGTGATCGCGCTGGAATGCACGCAATGCGTCCTCGGTGCGCGCGCCGAAGTGTCCGTCGGGCACGAGTTCACGTCCCTGCGCATCCCGATAGCCGAGCTTGGCGAGCGTCTCCTGCATCGCCTTGACCTCGGCGCCACGCTCGCCCTGACGGAGGACGCCGTCGGCCATGGCCGCCTCTCGTGGAGCATCGTTCGCTTGCTGATGGCCGCCCAGTGCCAGGGCAATCCCACGCTGCATCGTCGGACCGTGGAACACGGCGGACAACATCCTTGCGTACTGTGGGTCAGTGGCATATCCCGCTTTCTGGAGGGCGGCCGCTTCCCTCTCCAGGTTCCCAAGCGTCCCCTCCTCGAACAATCCGGCCTTCGTGTACCGGGGATTGTCCTTGAGGAAGGTCACCCGGTCCCGCAAAGCCTGTTCATGAGAGTCATAGACCCTGAAGGACTGGTCCCGCCATACCTTCCTGCCACCTTCGATCTCCCAAACATTGAAGGTTTTCGACTCGCCTTCCCATCCACCGTGCGACTTGATGTTGAAGATGTTGTTTGTTCCGGGCAGGACCCGTTGCCCCCAGCCCGTTTCCTGGGCCGCTTGGGCGAGGATCAACTCCCACGACATGCCGGTTTCTCGCCCGATCTTCCGCGCCGCGGGATACAGATCGGCAATGAACCTTTCCTTGTCACCCATGTGTAGTTCTCCTGGTCGGATGTTCCGTCATTGATCGATCTTCACGACCGATACGAATGTTCGTCGGTTCTCCGGGTCTTCCATGCGGAAGTAATGGCCGCTGACCGACAGGTTTCCGTCCACCACTCTGAAGCCGCTGTCCGCATCGTCGACCCAGGCCGAGTAGGGCCCATTGACCTGCGGTGGCACTACGTCCCGCACTTGGGTCACCGCGCCATCCTCGACCTCCAGTGCCGCGACGCTCAGCAACGTTTGCGACAGCGTTTGACTGGATTGCGTGTCCGCCTGAAGCAGGACAAACAAGCGATTGCCATCGCGAATGCAACCGGTTGCCCTCGCTTGGAACGTATCTGCTGGCAGATCCATCTCGCGAACCCACTTCACCCGACCGCCGGCGTCTCTGAGATAGGCCAGCGGTCTCTGGCTCAGGCCATCCTCGTCTGTCACCGCACCGGCCTCGCATACCCAATCATTGCCGACGCGACTGCTCACGTATGACTGGAATGTCTCCGGAATCACGCTCGCCACTTGGACTTCCTTGTCTCTTGAATGGTTGACAGGTGACGACTCCACCTTCGGGATAGCGGGCTGCGTGGCCTGTCCAGGATGTTCGCTTGCGTCACACGCAGCCAAGGCAGACATCAGCATCAGAGCGGCGGTCGGCCACTTTGTTGCTGTACTCGAGCATGGGCCGGTGTTCGCGACCGGCCCGCTCAGCTGGACGCAATCTCGAACGGGCGCGGCCAAGTGCAAGTCCTCAGAATGGGGGGCGGTCATATCTGGCGCCGTCATCAGAGAGTCATCCGAACCGGCTCGCGCTGTTGCGCCTGCGCCTGCTGCGACTGTTGCTGTTGCGCATCCTGCTGCCATTGCTGCGAGCTGCGCTCCACCGGTTGCTGCGCGGCTGCCTCGCGGTCGGCGTAGATGCGATGGTGGGCCGGATCGTCCAGGCGACCCTGCACCGCGAACAGGCCCTGGCCGTTGGTGCCGAGCGCGACGTGGTCGATGCGGTTGAGACCGCTGACCTTGGCCTCGAACGCCAGCGATGCTGCGGCATTCTGCATTTCCTGCTGGTTCCGGAAGCCTGCCTGCGGACCCAGTTGTTCGAGCTGCGAGAGCGCCTGTTTGTACATCGCGTTGCCGGGATGGTTCGCGTCGGAGATGAGCGGCTGGCGCTCGCTGATCTTCAGCGCATCCAGCGTCTTCGGGCCGGCGATGCCGTCGTCCTTGAGGCCGTGATCGCGCTGGAATGCACGCAATGCGTCCTCGGTGCGGGCGCCGAAGTGTCCGTCGGGCACCAGCTCACGTCCCTGCGCATCCCGATAGCCGAGCTTGACGAGCGCCTCCTGCATCGCCTTGACCTCGGCGCCACGCTCGCCCTGGCGCAGCACACCGTCGGCCATGGCATCGCGCGCAGCCTCGCGTCCGGGCTGTGTTGCCTCGTGCGGTGCAATCTGGCGCCACGCTTCGGCGGGCGACTTACCCTGCCGGATCGCTTCCTGATACTCCTGGCGCATCGCATCGAGCGCGCCGGCCACCTGGTCGGCGGAAATCGACGCGCGATTGTTGCCAATACCGCCGTACTTGCTGCGCCCGGTGTCCGGGTCGGCCACGCTGGCCCACTCTGCGGCCACTGCTTCCTGGGCATCGTGAAGCGAAACGCCCGGCTTGCCGGTGATGTAGCCGTGGATATCCGGACGCTTGGTCACGATGAGGTAGTCGGAGAAGATCCGCTCCTGCATCTCCGGCGTGAACCGCTCGTTGCGTCTGATGCCGAGGGCGGAAACCGCGCCGTCCATCGTGCCCGGAATGATCTGGTACTTGCCGACGGCGAAGAGCCTGTCGGGATCGCGACGCGGCAGGTGCTGCGCATCCTGCAGCTCTCCCATCGTCATCCGCGAGAAATCAATCGTTGCTCCGCGAGCATCGCCCGCGCTGCCGCGATTGAAGGAGTTGTAACCCCCTTCGCCGCGGCTGATCAGGTCACCCAGTCTGTTGCCCATGATGTTTGAACCTCCAGTTCAAGCAAGTGTGGTTGTCGGCTCATCGATCCGTTCGTCCTGAACACCCGAAGGCCTCAAACGGAAGCAGGCACTTGCAAACCCGCAACCGCGACCGGCGCGTCATGCGTCGGCGTACCAGGGCACTCAGCTTCCCGAGGCCTTGGCAAAACTCCATTCGACAACGTTGAAGCGGGAATCGTCGCCGGCGACATTCCAGTCCTCGGACATTCCGTAGCTGGTCACGTCCAGCCGTTCTCCCGCCTGGTTCTCGAAGTGGCTGATGCAGTAGCCATCGCCGCTGCACGACTCCAGCTCCGGCAGGTGATCGCAGATCGCGCCGTCGCCTCCCACGTTCGTCTTGCACTCCGCGGTAGCCACCGGCTTCCATCCGTGCGCAAGCACCGCAGTGCGCAGGTCGGCGTAGGCCATGTCCTTCTTCAGTACTTCTTCAAGCTTCGACTGCACGTTTTCCTCCTTCGCGGCGGGAACAGGGGTCGGCTTGGCCGCCGCTGGATCCTCGACCTTCGAAACAACCTCACCGCTTTCCGGCGCCTGACATCCCGTTGCCAGCACGCAGACGAGCAGTGCTGAAACCAAGCTACGCGTCATTGTTGGATCTCCTCTTACGCAACAAACTCCTTTGCACTCTTCCCGCCCCGCGCTTCAGAGCGCGACCTGCTCCAGTTTCGATGGATCGAGATCTTCGAAGCTGAGTTCTCCGAGCTCCCTAGGCGTGAACTCCTTTCGCTTCTGCTTGCCGGATTCCATGTCGACCACCGAGCGAACAATCTTGTCGACGTACCAACCACCGTTGGCGTACGTAAAGGTGTAATCGTCTGACCAGCGTTCCCGGGACCCGCCTCCGACTGCCACCGTGAAGCGGTCCTTGTCGATCCGCACATATCCGTAGGGGTCTCCAGCAACGCCGCCACAGGTTTCGCACGGCACAAGCCTTTCGTTGCGCTTGGCGGGTTGCAGTGTGCCGCTGGCGTCGCGTACCAGCAGGACCACGGTGCGCGGTACGCCCTCGCCGAGTCGCTCGTCACCATTGCCGGTGTCCAGGACCAATAACGCGTCCGGGCGACCGTCACCATTGAGGTCGCCACCGACGGAGTCGATCAGCGTGCTTCCCTCCGGAACGTGGGCGTGCAGTTCCTCCGCGGAGGAAGTTGCCTTCGCGTCTTCCTCGCTGGATTGGTTGGCTTTCACTGGAGATGAACCGGCACGGCTGGCTGCAGGTTTCGTTTCCCGCGCAGCCGAGCTCTCCGCCTCAGCCTGTACGCCTTGCGAACACGCCATCAAAGCCAGCAGCGACGCGGTCAGCATGCACTTACCGATGATCTGCACTTGCTTGTCTCCTGTAGCTCCATCACGCGGCATGCGCCTCAATTCTCGGCGACGTCCGCCGAAACCAACGCCGCTGTCACCATGCTGTCCTCACGCCATCGCACGGCCGTGCGGACCCTGCTGTCGCTCCTGCTGCTGTGACTGCTGCTGCGCCAGCGCCTGCTGCTGGGCGATGCTCTGGTCCATTCGCTGCGTGCTGGTCTCCAGCGGTGTCTGCATGGCTTCCGTCGTTGCCACGTTGACGCGCAGGTGCGCGGGGTCGTCCACGCGTCCCTGCACGGCAAACGCGCGGGAACCGTCCGTGCCCAGCACGACGGCATCGATGCGCTGGCCACCTGCGGAATGCATTTCGGCGGCGAGCACCCCGGCAAGCTGGCGGCTCTGCTGGTCGGGCGCGCGCCCCACCTTCGCATCGAGCGCATGCACGCCACGTTCGGCGTCCTGGTACAGCGAATGGCCTCCGTGACGCGGATCGTCCATGCGCAGGGAGGAGTGGTTCTCGCGCTGTTCGCGACGTGCGGGCTCGCCCGGCTGCACCGGGCCGCGAAGTGAATCGATGGAGTCGATGACGTTGCCGATGGGGCCACGCGCGCCCCGGGTGACGCCTTCACGCAGGTCGAGCATGTCGCTGCGGTACTCGCCGATCATGCGATGGTTGTCCTGCGCCCGCTGCCGCGCCTGCGGATCGGCCAGGATCGATCGATCCGGACGCCCGTCGGCATCGACTGGCAGGAAGTTGTGCATCTTGTGAGCGTCGAACGAGAACGCCGCGACGCCAAGGGCGGTATCGGGGATCAGCCCGTTGTAGCGGCTGTTGCTGAAGCCCCCGTTGCCCAGACGGCTGATCTCCTGCTCTGTCGCATAGATGCGCACCTGGCCGTAATGTCGGGCCGCCGCGCTGACCGGATCGGACGCCATTACGTGATTGAGCACGGCGTTGCCGCCCTCGGGGATGCGATAGCCCAGACTGGCGGCACCATAGGCGTTGAACGTCTCGCCCTTCAGGTCGAAGTGATGCGCGCTGGCTTGGGCGAGGGCGCCTCCGAGGGAGTGGCCGGTGACGGTGACTTCGGGCGCGTGACCGGTGCGTGCCTCCTGCCGTTCGGCATATTCCAGGGCCTTCCGGGTCAGGGCGATGGCGTCGGGGATCTGGGGGTTCGCGCGACTGAACACCATCGATCCGTCGGCCAGCAGACCGTCGCGAAACGGCTCGTTGTCGAATTCGGTACCCCGATGCGCGACGATGATCTCGCCCGTCGATGCGTTCTGGTAGATCGTTCCCTGATACCCGTTGCGGCTGTTCTGCGCGTGCTCCACGACCACGTACTTGACGCCGCCTGCGTACGTGTACTCGGGATTGTTCGGGTCGGCCGTGCCAACGCGGTAGTCCTTGTAGGCGTCACCGGCCAGGTGGGCGTATTGCTGGGAGGGAACAGTCATGGCTGCGGTCCTTGCGCCTTGAGGGTGACCTTGAACAATTCGTCGCGGATTTCCGGCTTATAGCGGTCCGGCGTGGGGAACCCCGAATCGCGATAGTTCGCCATGGCGTCGCGAGGGTATGCGCCCTTCCAGAAGTACAACTGCACTTCTTCTCCGCGAAGGAGCTGATCGGCCATGATGGCCGGCTGGAACATCGCTTCCCCATCGGCGCCCGTGGCGCGCAGCGTGGCGCTGGCCGCCGTGAGTTCCCAATGGCAGACACCGCGACCGTAGTAGTCCTCGTCCAGCATCTGGTCCAGGTAGACCACGCCGCGATACTCGCTGTCGGATACCTTGGTGAACGCAATGTCTTCCTGGCTGGTGATCCGTTCGGCAACGCCGGCCGAATTGATATGGCCGCACTCGTTCTCGTTCGTGACGTCGTACTGCGCGCCGCCCGAGACCTTGGCGAACGGGCCCGGTGCGTTCTCGATCGTCATCACGATCTCATAGGCACGCTTCGGAGTCGGATTGAGACGGGCGCGACCGCGGTCGTGCTCGACAGGCTGCAGGCCGGATGCGTTGGAAGTGTTCTGGCTCATGTTCGTCTCGGATGCACTGCAAGCGGTGAGGCTGAGAGCGGCCAGCAAGGGCAGGGCCGCGCGGTAAATGTTCTTCGCTGGATGTGTCACTCGATCCACTCCGATCGACTGCGTTGTGATTCGACGACCTTGCATTGCACGCCGCCGCTGCGCTTGCAGTGGCTCATCGCCTGTCGCCTCGCGCCCCACCAGCCAAACTCGGAACCGGCGTACAGATGCCCCTGCTGCGATCTGACGACAGCGAAATAGCCGTTCGCGAACTGCAGCGCGACGCGGCAGTCCGCATAGCCGGAGTGCTTGCACTCGGCCATCGCGGCGGCATCGGCGCGTTCCTGACTGGAAGCGCCCGCGGCCCAGGTGTAGGTCGGCGTCCCGTCAGCGTTGTGGCCCCAGACGATGGCCGCGTAACGGTCGGCCCAATAGCCCGAGCCGCCCGCATCCGCGGCGATTGGCACGCATTGCCGCGCCTGCGGCGTGTCGTAGGGGTACTGGCCCGGCGGGCATCCGCCTTCGGCGTGGGCGGCGTTGCTCCAGAACAACGCGACCACAAGGACAACGAGTAGCTTGTGCATGATCGGCACTCCTTTGCTCAAATTGGATCAATTACTGAACTGGCTAGGAAGTCGTCTCAACCTTCTCCAGTCACTGGACGCGCACGGGTAACGAGCAGTCCGACCAAGCCACCGCGCATTTGGCCTCACTCGTACAACGCGTCAGCTTTTGCATCGCGCGCTCCTGCGCCTCCTTCTCCGTGGCCGCCGTAGCCGTCGCTCTACGCCCGCCGCCTCTGGCTATTGCTGCGCATTGATTGTGGAAAGTGGACTCCACTGCACATCCAGAACTGCCATTAGCTGAGCACCTTTCCACCGCCAGTTGCCTCGCCGCGCTTTGGCTGTGCTCGCCTGCGGACACACCCATATCCCCAGTTGCAGGGTCCACCGCCAAGGCTCCCCATCGATCCAACCATCGCGTTGGTGGAACATCACCTGAGCCGCTCTTACCTGGAATCGGCACACATTGCCGAGCTTGCGGTGTGTCGTAAGGATATTGACCAGCTGGGCATCCGCCTTCAGCCAGCGCGGATCCTGTAGCCACAGTTAGCAACACCAGCGCGAGCGCCCTTGATTTCATGTCAACCCTCGCGACCGATTCGGCGCCTCTGTCTTGGTGACGTCAGCGTAGGTGGGGGCCACTGAACCGGATACCCTAGTTCCAGAGTTAAGCAACCCTGTTGATCGGTCTGTTTTGTCGCCCGTAGATTCGGTATCGCGTGATTGCGTAGGCGCCGCCCCGCGATAACCCTGCTCGCCCGGTCGCTGTCCGGCGCCCGGCGCGCCGCCGAAGACCGAGTACGCCATGTAGCTGCCCAGCGTGCCCTGGAAGAAGTACGCGGCCACCGGAGGCACGCCCACCAGGGCCAGCGTCATCAGCAGGCCGATTCCGCCTTGCAGCATTGCCATGCTGCTCACGCTCTGTGCCGTTGCACCCGGAGTTGCAGCTGCAATGCCGTACTGGATGACGAGTGCCGCGGAAACGGCAAGCACGACCTTCTTGACCACAAGAGACATGAAAGCCATCAGCGAGAACGAGAACATGGTCCCGATTCCATACAGCAGCCATTTCTGGAACAACGACTGCGTTTGCTTGAATAGCAGGGACAGGATGAACAAAGGCGCAAACCCGACGAACAGGGCGAGCGCCACCTTGTAGAGCACCTGCAGCGCGCCGCCCACCAGCGCCGGTCCGGCGATACCAACGCCCGCCATCCACATTGCGCGGTCCTTGTCTTCCTTCACCGCAAGGCTGCCGTCGCCCGAGACGCCGAATGCATCGATGGCAGCCATCGCCGCTTCCATCTGGGCCATGCTGTCGTCGATCTGCGAGCCCGCGCTCTCGTTCTCCCCGGTGACGATTTCGGTGATTTCGCTGGGAAGCTGGTTGCTGAGGAAGTCGTAGGCGTTGGCGCCGGCAACGGTCATCGTCATCGCCAGTGTCGCGATGAATGCCGCGCGCGTGCCGTCGGCGACCAATTCCATCGCGTTGCGCGCCTGGCCCTGGATGACGCGGTATCCCTGCCAGAACACCCACATCGTGACCAGCACAAGGGCCGTTCCGCTCACCCAAGCCATCATGCTGGCGAGCATGTTGGCCTGGAAGACCATGATCTCTTCATCGATGAACCTGAAGATTTCATGGAAGAACACGTATTGGCCAATGGCCTCCAGCTGCGCGCTCGGCAGCAGGGCATCGGTGAGTGTGGCCGCAATCTGATGCATCAGAACCTCCGTCGCCGTCCGTGGGCGACTCGATTAGTCTGCTTTCTTGAACCGAGCGCCCGCGCTGGTGTAGGACGACTGGGAAGCTTCGAGCGCTCCCCTGAGGGTCGCCAGCGTGCCTACGCCCGTCACGACGTCGCCCGGTGTGGTGCCGGCCTTCTTGCCGTTCAGTGCGTTCTCGCCCAGCGATTCGCGCAGGGCGCGTAAATAGCTCAGGCGCGCGGCGTAGGCGTCCATGTAGGTGCGGTACTGCTGGCGGTCCACCTCCATGCGGGCAAGCAACGCGAGCAGCTCGTTGCTGTTGCTCTGCAGCTTGCCGGTGGAGTCATCGGTGAGGTTCGCGCGCGCGTCCTCGATCGCCTTCAGCCGCTTCTGGCGTTCCAGCGCGACCTTGCGCATCGCCAGCGCGTACTTGTACTGCGCCAGCTCGGTTTTCACGATCTCCTTGCAGATCGTCAGCTGGTTCTGGCCAGTCTTCGACTTGGTGCCCGAATCGGGGCAGCGGGTTTCCTCGCCGAATTGGGCGACCTCGGTCGGCTTCTCTTCGTCCAGGGACAGTTCCGGATCCTTGGGATCTTCGGTCGCGGACTTGCCAGCCTTGCCGATCTTCTGCTGGTTGCGGATCTCTTCCAGGCGCTTGTTGGTCTGCGACTCGAGCGTCTCGTTCACGCGGTCCAGACCCTCGTGGGTGTTCCGGTCGGAGACCTTCCACTCGGCAGCGGCCTGGCCGGCCACCAGCAGCAGTGCCGGAATCAGCATGGCGCTCACGCGGGAAAGGCGCGGCATTGAAGGGTTGCGTGTGGCTCTCATGGAAGATGCCCCTGTCGGTTCGTCGCAGTGAGGAAGTGGATCAGGCGCGGGCGGTCGCAGCGTCGCTTCGCTGCGGCCGGCCTTTGCCCGAACCCTTTCGTCGTTCGTAGAAGGTCTGCAGCCACTGGTCGGGCTGCAGGTCGCCCGGCGTCGCGCCGGTGGCGTCGGCCGTTTCCCGCAGCACGCGATGCAGGATCTCGATGTTGTCCGTGGAGGCGGAGATGACCGACAGCGCGTCGTCCATTCCGCGCAGGTTGAGCTGGCAGACGCTGGCCGCGTGGCCCTGCTTGACCAGGAAGCAGCGCGAACGTTCGTCCAGGCCCTTGATGACCTGGTATTCCGCTTCGGTCAGCTTGAGGCCGTCGATGTAGTCCTCGCGGGAGGCGTTCGGGTTCGGCAGCAGGATCATGGTCGCCGTCTGCTCGATCAGTGCAGCGGCGATGTCGCTCTGCAGCGCATCCTCCGGGCTCTGCGTGGCGAAGATGCCCAGGCCGTTCTGCTTTCGGATCGTCTTCTGCTTGTTCTTGGCGAATTCCTTCAGGCCGCCCTCGCCGTCGAGGATCTTCCAGAACTCGTCCATCACGTAGATCAGCGGACGGCCATCGATGAGTTCCTCGAGACGGTGGATCAGGTAGTTGATCACCGGGATGCGGACCTCGGGGTTGTCGATCACGTCGGTGTAATCGAAGCCGATGATGTTGGCGCGCGCCAGGTCGATCTGGTCGACTGGATTGTCGAACACCCAGCCGAGCGAGTTGCCCGCGGTCCATTTGCGCAGCCGCGCATACAGGCCATCGTCGCCCATGTTGGGCAGGCTCTTCTGCAGGTTTGTCAGCGTGCGCAGATGCATCGGCGTGTCGAGGATGCTCTCGACCGCGCGGAAGATGTCCTCTTCCTCACGCGCCGAGTACACCTTCTTGCCCGCAAGCACTTTCACCAGGTCGGCGAGGAACTGCACGTTGGCTTCGTTGCGCTCGCACTGGAACGGATTGAAGCCGGTAGGCTGGCCGTTCTCCAGCGACAGGTAGTTGCCGCCGCAGGCGCGCACGAAGATTTCCGCACCACGGTCCTTGTCGAAGAAGAAGATGGTCGGCTCGGGGCTGAGCTTCTGCGTCTGGCTGAGCAGGAAGTTGATCAGCGCGGTCTTGCCGGTGCCGGACTTGCCGATGACCATCGTGTTGCCGATGGCCTTCTCGCCCAGCGAGTTCTCGCCCGGGTGCGTGGCGTGGAAGTTGAAGTAGTACGGCTGCCCGTTGGTGGTCTGCAGCGTGGTGACGCACTCGCCCCACGGGTTGTTGTCCTTCTTGCCGCTGGCGAAGTTGTGCAGCGGCGACAGCCCCAGGAAATTGAGCGAGCTGACGTTGGCCAGGCGGGTGCGGTAGCTCCAGTTGCCCGGCAGCTGGGAGTAGAACGAGGCCGTGATGGCCAGGTCCTCCTTCGCCGAGACGAAGCCCGCATTCGACAGCTCCGCGCGGGCCGTGGCGATGTTCTGCGACAGCTGCTGCTGGCTGTCGGCGTACACCGCCATGATGAAGTGGTATTCGCCCAGCACGAAGTTGCCCGAGGCCAGCTGGTCCATCGCGTGGTCCAGCTCGACGATCTGGCTGACCGCCTTGTCGCCCGACGAGACCATCATGCCCTTGGTGCGATCCAGCACCCTCAGCGCGTCCTGTCGCCCCATCGGGCTGAAGGAATGCGTGATGACGTAATCGAAGTCGAGGTACTTCAGGCCATTGAGGATGCCTGGGTACGTGCCGTCGGGATATTCCTTGATGTTGAGGATCGCGCCGTAATGGCTCTTGCCGTTGGGTGTGTTGACGGCGAAATCGCCCGATTTGGCCGAGAACAGGTGGCGGCTGACCGGCAGGTAGTCGGGTACGGGCGCCGGCAGCACCGGCACGGGCTCGTCGATGTGGTTCAGCACGTAGCCGAAGAATTCCAGCGCTTCGGAGAACACGATGCCGTTGGCGGCTTCGTACATGCCCAGCCGGTACGGCGCGTAATCCTTCAGCACGGCTTCGAGGTTGGTGGCCAGTTCCTGCACCTTCAGCACGGCCTCGTCCTGCTGGGCCTTGAGCCGCGTGACGTCGCTGGTGCGTTCTGCGAACCGCTTACCCGACACGATCGGGCGATAGATCATGGTCAGGTACAGCTCGTTGTTCATGATCTTCTGCGAGGACAGCGACTCGTAATACGCGTCGGACATGTCCTGGTTGAAGCGCTGCTTGAACCGGCTCTGGTCGCGGATGCGTCCGCGTCGGCGCACGTCGTGCACCCAGAACGCCACGTTCACGTAGTCCGGTGCGCGCAGCGTCTGCAGCAGCCGGTTGAACGTGTTGTGGCGGTGCTCGATCTCCCACTCCTCGCGCCCCACGAACGGCAACCCCTCGAGCCGCCAGACGAGCAGGTAGTCGCCGCCGACGGTCTTGATGACCGTGGGGGACACGTGCGTCGACAGCGGGATGTGGTCCTTGATGGGAGAGTCGGGGTTGAACATGTGCAACCTGGCTATGGAGTGTCGCGGTACATCACAAAGCGGTTCGGGATTCCGGCGGTGTGCTCCGCCGGATCCCGCAATCCCTTCCGGGCGATGTCGAGTCCTACTTCCTGTCCGACGGCCGTTCGCGATACAGGTTGGGGGTGAACACCCACATCCCGTCGTGCTCGCGTACGTTGCGCACCCGCAGCTTGAACCGCAGGCGCAGGCCCAGCAGCCGGAAGATCATCTCGTCGCGTCGCGCCATCATGCGCATGACGAAGATGACCACCGGCAGCAACGTCAGGAAGAACAGGTTCGTGTACATCGCCAGCAGCAGGCACGCGCCCGCACCGATGAAGAACGGGACGTAGGGCACGCCCAGGAACATCGGTGGGCGCGTGCAGCCGCGGAAGAGCACATCCTTACGCATAGAACGGCGCGAGGCTGTTGATCAGCAGCATCGTGGTTTCCGTCGTGTCCTTGCCGATCACCATCGAGGCGATCTGGCCGGCGGCGCCGATCAGCAGGCCACCGACCAGGATCGGCGCAACGTCGCTGATGCGCTTGTGGTTGAAGGCGATCTGGTAGCCGGCAAAGATGATCGCGATGGTCACCACGGCGATGGACGCCAGACCGAGCAGGCCGGTGATGTTGTCCAGGAAGCCCTCGACCTTGGCGTCGGTGCCTTCATAGCCGTTACCGGCCAGGGCAATCATCGGCGCGAGCGCGAACGTGGCGAACAAGGCTGCCTTGCCGGCGGTACGCAGCATCTGGACGGACTTCGTGTTCTTGGCGATGTTCTTCATGATCGGTTCCTTTGCTTGCTGTGATTGACGAGTGGTGCGGAGCTGCCGGGAGGGGCGGTGCCGCGGCGGTTGCGGTGAAAGCTAGAAAACGAATGCCTCGTCGCCGCCGGCAGGGCGGACGACCGGAGCCGGCGCAGGTGACGCGGTGGGTTGCAGGCGCACCGGTCCGGGAGGCCATGTAGGCGCCTGCATCACGGGTTGCTGCGCCAGGCTTGGCGCCGTAGCTGCAGGCGCGGGCACGGGCGACGGTTGTGGTTCGGGTGCGGCGGTTGCCGCGCGGCCGACCGACTGCACCAGCGCCGGATCGTTCGGTGCACTGGGCGGACCCGCAGGGACGATCGGCGATGTTCTCGAGATGCCCTGCTCGACGCGCGCATCGTTGCGGAGCGGGAAGCGTTCGACCGGTACCGCGCGACGCGACGCCTTTTCGACAACTTCGATACCTTGCGCATCGGCACCGGCCGAACGCCGCTGCGCCTGCCGGATCGAAGCGAACACCTTCTGCACGTAGCCGTGGCGATAACCGGTGACCGGATTGCCGGAGTAGTAGCAGCTGAACGACTTGCCCCAGTCCTTGTGGCGCTGGTAGCACTCGGCGAGGATGCGGGCGCCGGCCTGCAGGTTCGGACACACCTCGAAAGCCTGCGTGTAGGACGCAAGGCCGTACTTGGCCAGGTTGTAGCGATTGACCTGCGCAATGCCGACCGAGAAGTTGAAGCCGCGGCTTTCCAGCATCCGCACCGTGGCCAGCGCCTCGTCGAGATTCCTGGGTTGGCGCACGAGATGCCCACCCACCACGCCGATCGCGTAGGGATTGTGCGAGGACTCCACGCGCACGACGTGCTGCATGACTTCACGCGGCACCGCCATCTCGGGACAACTCATCAGTTCCATGCCCGGCAACATCATCGTCCCCGTCAGCTGTCGAATCGGCGCTGTGGATCGAAATCGATGCCCGTGATGTAACGGCCACCGGCATGCGCCTTGATGTGCACGACGATGTCGATAGTCATCATCAGCAGGCGCTTGATCGTGCTGAATTCCAGTCCCGATCCCTCGGTCGACGCCTTCACCATCAGCGCCAGCTGGTCCCAGGTCTGCGCGGTGCTGCCGGCATGGCAGCTGGTGATCGAACCTGGATGGCCCGACGCGCAGTTGCGGATGAAGTAGAAGGACTCGTCGCCGCGCAGCTCGGCCAGGATGATCCGGTCCGGCTTCATGCGCAGGCAGGCCTCCATGCAGGTCTTGGCGGTGACGTTGCTGGCGCTCTGCCCACCCTTGGAGTACAGCAGGTGCACCACGTTGGTCTGCGGGATGAACAGCTCGCGCGCGTCCTCGATGGTGACCAGGCGTTCCTCGTCGGGAATGTGGTTGACCAGCGACTTCATGAAGGTGGTCTTGCCGCTGCCCGTGGCGCCGGCCACGACCACGTTCTTCTTGTAGTGCACGGCCTTGCGGAAGAACTCTCCGTACAGGCGTTTGGCCTTCAGTTCCATCAACTCGCGGTCGTGCTCCGAGAGCAGGTGATCCTGTTCGACGATCTGGTCGAAGAAGCCGTCCTGCTCGTACTGCTCCAGCGACCGGCTCTGCTTGGCAGGCAGGCGGATGGTGATCGACACCTTGCCCGCATCGCACGCGGGTGGAATGACGAACTGCGCGCGCTGCCCGGTGGGGAACGTCAGCGACACCACGGGATCCACGTCGGTGATGCGCTGGCCGGTGTTGCTCTCGTTGACCACGGCGGTGCAGAACTGGCGGGCCCGGTCGAACGTCAGCGTCGGCACCTCGATCCGCTCCCAGCCGCGACGCGTTTCCAGGAACAGTTCGCCCGGACGGTTGATGCAGATCTCGGTCACGTCAGGCGACGCCAGGTAATCGGCGATGCCGAGCACCTGGTACTGGTAGTCCAGGAAATCGTTGCTGATCCTGGCGATGGGGCCGTCGTCGACGTTCATGCCTGTTTCCGCGTCAGTTGCGCATCACGCCGCTGAAGTCCACGTCCTGCGAGACATAGACATTGACGATGGTTCCCTGGTTGATCGTCACCGTCGGCTGCCGGTTGGCGCTGGCATCCACGGCCTGTCCGGCCAGGCGTTCCAGCGTGCGGGCGGTGTTGCTCTCGTAGGGGTCCTGGAACACCGCGCCACTGCCCGGGTACGTGGTGACGGTGACCGGACCTTCCTTCTCGCCGTAATACTTGAACGCGTCGCTGAGCAGGCTGATGAACAACGCCGAAGAGATACGGCTGCCCCAGTGCGCGTTGTAGTGACCCGGGTGGCCGGCGCTGCCGAGGTTGTCGACGCCGGGACTGGCCATGGTCACGTCGATGCCGGTCGGCGTGGTGATGCGGTCCCAGATCACGGCGACGCGTTCGCCACGGATCGCACCCGAACCGTACTGGCCGTACACCTTCGAACCCTTCGGCAACAGCAGGCTGCGGCCATTGACCGAATACACCGGCTCGGTCACCACGCACGACGTGAAACCGTTGACGTCGGTGATGATGCGGGTCTCCAGTGCGCAGCGGATGAAGGTGCCTCGCAGCATCAACGTGTCGGGCTGGTTGAGGAAGACCGCGCTGGTCGCCTTGGTCGGCTCCAGCTGCGCCGCCTGCTGTTGCTGCGCACGCATCGCGTCCAGTTCGACCAGCGAAGGCCGTGCGCCGGGCTGCTCGGACATCGTGCGGCGATCCACCAGGCTCGGGCCGCGTTCGACCACGGCGCCGTAGGCATCGGTAGATACCGGAGGCTCCGGCATCGGCGGCAACGGTGGCGTGGAGGACTGGGCCAGTTCGATCGGCGGCGTCTCCTGCGGCGGTGCCGGCAGCGGCGGCGCAACCGGTGCGGTCGGCACCTCCACGCGTTCCTGGCGTGGCGCCGCCTCCGGCTCGGACTGCTTGTTCTTGCCGCCGAGCAGCAACATGCCGGCTGCGGCCAGCAGCACCACGACGCCGCCGAGGAACGCCAACGCCTTCTTGTTCACGCGCTGGCTTTCGGCCGACTGCAGCACCGGCGCGCCGGCGTCGAGCGAATCGATCGACGGTTCGGCCGCGTGCTGCGTGTAGTAGGGATTGTTGGCCACGGACGCACCGGGCTCTTGCGGGGGCATGTTCGCGTTCGTGTTCACTGGACCTTGTTCCTGCGCAGGCCGACGACGTTCTTGCCGTGACGGATCACGAGATACGGGTAGACGCCGTGCACGACGATCGTGTTCTTCTCGACCGTGGTGTTGACCACGAAGTCCTCGCTGCGCTCGCGCTCACGCCCGAACACCACCGGGAAGTTGCCGGTCGGGATGTCGCGCGTCTCGTTCATCCGGATGTAGGTGAAACGGCCGTCGTCGTACACGGCGACCGGCACCAGCCACTTCTGCTTGCTCCTTGCCTTGAAGTCGTACGCGAAGTTGTACGCGCGATCCTTCTCAAGCGCGGTGCTCATCTGCACTTCGCGCTTGTTCGCCGGCTCGGCCGCGAACTCCGTATCGCTGGGATAGCGGAACGTGATCTTGTACTGCGCACCGGCCTGCTTGGCCTGTTCCAGCGCCGTCCAGTCGGTGGCTACGACCTTCAGTTCGAAGATGTAGGAATGGCGTTCGGTGCGCACCACCATGTTGGTGTCGACATCGACGTTCTTGGGCTTGAGATAGAACACGTTGTCGCGACGGGTCAGCTCCCAGCCGCTGCTGAAGCCGGTGCTGTAGTCGAGGATCTTCTCGTGCGGGCTCAGCTCGATCTGCGTGGTGATGCCCAGCGCGGTGCGCACGGGATAGATGCGATCGGTGGCGTACTCGTATTCCGACACGACCTGCGCGCCGGCATTGCCGACTGGGAACAGCAGGGCCAGGCCCAGCGCGCCGACGAGGGTCGGCAGGCGGAAACGCTTCATCGGGCACCTCCTGGCGCCGCCTCGTTGACGATGGTGGGAGCCGCAGGCTGCGACGCCGTGGGCAGCGCGGGCTGCACGCCCTGCGGCAGCGGCACGCCGGGTTGCACCGGCTGTCCGGGTACGCCTGCCGTCGCGCCTTGCGCCTGTGCGGCCTGGAGTTGCGCGGCCTGCGCCTGCGCCAGCGCCGACGCCACCGGGTCCATCGGCACCGCCGACGGCGTGCCTGCAGGTGCGTTCGTCACCGCCGGCACGGTGGTTTCGTCATCGACCGATGGCGTGGCCGAGTAGTCGTTGTCGACGCGGTACGCGCTGACGCGGAAGCCCAGCGGATTGAGCAGGCGGTCCTCCTCGCTCATCGCCAGGTTCGGCTTGTACGAAAACTCCAGCGTCGCGATCTTGCTGTCGAGAAAACGGCTGGTGCCGGCGGCCTTTTCGAACAGCGAGCGCTGGAAGCGCACCGTCGCGCCGCTCGGCCCCTTCTTCGGGTCGCCGCCGAACAACTGCAGGCTCAGGATCTTGACGCGGATCGCGTACTTCTTGCCGTACACCTGCAACGGACCGGCCGGGTTGCGCGGGGAATACAACTCGCGATAGCTCGACGTTACCTGCGGCTCGGCCATGGTGAACACCGTGCCCCAGTCGCGCGCGCCGATCTGCGTCCAGTCGTAGGACTCGCGCGCACGGATGAAGTTGGCGATGTTGGCGCGGTTGACTGCTTCGCTGGCGGTGATGGAATTGTTGTTGAAGTCGCCGCGCAGCCGCGCAACGGTGGCGTTGCCCGTGTAGGCGTCCGCCATGATCAGGTACGGGACCTTTTCCTTCAGCGGCAGCACGTAGAAGTAGCCGCCCGCCAGGACCAGCGACATCAGCATCGCGCCGGAGGCGACCAGCCAGGCGCGTCGTTCGCTGCGCCGCGCGAGGTCGGCGACGGTGATTTCGTAGTTGACCGCGCGCTCGACCGCCCCGTCGATCTTCGGCGACGCCGTTTTCCGGCCCATCATGGCGCCACCGCCGCGGCGGGTGCGATCGTGCCTGCGGCCTCGCGCACCACGATGCGGTTGTCTTCCACTGCGATGGACAGGCGTTGCGCTGCGTAGATCGTGCTCAGGCGCGAGACCGCGCTGTTGAGATCGTCGCTGCGCACGTCCGCGACGGGTGCGTGCAGCGTGTAGTCCACCGGTGCCTGGTAGTCCAGCGCCATCTTCGAATCGGCCGCCCAGCGCTCGAGCATGGTCTTGAGCGTGGCGTCCAGCGGCGAGGCGTAGAACAGGTACGAGCGCTGCAGCGCGATTTCCTGCGGGGCCTCGGAAAAGCGGTTGACCGGACGCCAGCGACCGCCGTATTCGGGTGCAGGCGGCGTCGCACAGCCGGACACCAGGGCCGACAGCGACACGATCAGGACAGTTGCGGTGGTCTTCGGATTCACAGGCTCACCAGCGTTACGTTTCGAACGGGTGCGGACACGCGCCATCGACCGGCGAGCGGCAACGGTCCACGGTGGATGAGGAATGCCCGGCGGCGGGGCCAGAAACGGAGAGCGGGCGAACGAAGTCGCGCTATGGGACCGGCGTCAATTGCTTCTGCGTGTCGCTGCCGTGCAGCTCCCACGCCCCCTGCCAGATCAGCACTTTCCGGATGGCGCCAATACGATGATTGGGCGTTGTTACAAGGATGTGTTGATGGCTTTTGCCTCCCTGCTGACTCTCTTGCCCAGGGGCGACGCATTGCGCCGACCCGTCCCTAGCAATCCCCGCGGCACATTGCCGGCGGGCGTTTGGCACTTGACTGTGTGTCGCAGTGCCTTATTTCACGCTAGCTTCGCATTCAGCCCCGGGTCAACCTCATAACGCCGCTAATGCGAACTACGTCACTTTGTGACAGTGTCGCGGAGCGTGAAGAAGTGACACATAACGTCTACTACGGCTTAGGCAAGGATGCGCAAGTTGCTGGTGTTTCGCTATCGGATAAATCCGAACCTCGCACACCGAAAGATGTGAAAGTTGTACGGCATTCTTCCCACGGGACCGGAATGCAAACGGCCCGGAGACCGGGCCGTTGCAAGGTACGAACTCGATGGTCGCCGTTACCCGCGCAAGGTCACCAGACCACTTCGGCCATCGAGCAGTTGAGGCCCGAGCCGATGCCGAGCAGCGCGATGCGGGTGCCTTTCTTCAGGCGGCCGCCTTCGCGCAGCTTGCTCAGCACGATCGGCACCGAGGCCGGGCCGATGTTGCCGTGCTCGCCAAAGATGGTCAGCACCTTCTTCGGATCGATGCGGAACGCCTTGAGGAAGGCCTTGGTGTGGGCCTTGCTGACCTGGTGGATGACGAACTCGTCGAGCTCCTCGACCACCCAGCCCAGCGCCGCGCGCGCGGCGGCGAAGGTCTTCTGGCCCAGCTTCAGGCCTTCGATCATCAGCATGCGGCCGTCCGCGATCATGCGGTCGTGCACCAGGTCGCCGCGGCAGAGCTGGTTCCACTCGGTGGCCGAACGGGTGACGCTGCCGCGGTAGCGCGGTGCGCCCGGGGCCAGTTCGCTGCGCGCCAGCACCATCGCCGCGGCGCCGCTGCCCAGCGTCAGGGTGGCCATCTCGTCGCGGAACTGCTCTTCGGTGACGTCGTCGCGGCTCAGCCGGTCGAGCGTCTTCTCGTACGCCAGGTCGGCGGTCTCGCCGTTGACGACCAGCGCATAGTCGATCTCGCCGCGCTCGATCATGCGGCTGGCGATGTCCATGCCGTTGAGGAACGCCAGGCAGGCGTTGGCCACGTCGAAGTTCTGGCAGGTGTCGGGCAGGCGCAGGTTGCCGGACACGATGGAGGCCGTGGACGGCTCCAGGTAGTCGCGGCTTACCGAGGTGTTGACCAGCAGGCCGACGCGGTCCGCGTCGATGCCGGCATCGGCAAGCGCCTTGACGCCCGCCAGCGTGGCGGCGTCGGAGGCCTTGACCTCGCCGTCCCACAGGCGGCGTTCGCGCACGCCGGCCACTTCCTCCAGCACGTTGTACTTGATGCCGAGGCGGTCGAGGGTGGGCCGGAGGCGGGCGTGGATCTCGTCCGAGGTCAGCCGGCGCGGAGCGTCGATGTGGGCGAGGCCGGCGATGGCGACGTGCTGGAACAACATGGCGTGGGCTGACCGAAGACGTTAAGAGCGCGCGATCTTAGCGCTTTTATTGCAGTCGCCGCCATACGGAATCGTATGGATCCAGTCAAGCCCGCATCTGTCGCGTTCAGTCCCGCCGTTCAGCGCCTCGGTCAGCGCTGGCGCTGGAGGATCCGGCGCCAGGTGCGGCCGTCGCCGATCTCCAACCGGTCCCCGTCGATCCGGATCGGGCGGACCTGGTCGGTGCCGGTGTATTCGGGCAGCGAGCCGCCCTCGACGTGGTGGATCACGGTGCCCCGGGCTTCGTCCACCGTGTAGGTGCCGAAGTAGCCGGCGTAACCCTCGCGAACGGCCATCAGCTCCTCGCGCGTGGGCTGCTCGTCCGACTTGAAGCGCGGAACCGGCGGGGTCCGCATCACGTGCACCGACAGGTGCCGGTCGCGTCATAGACGATGTAGCCGGTGGGATTCGGGCCGTAGGGATGGACCCATTCGCTTGCGGGGTCCTTGCGGTCCTCGACCGCGACCACCTTCCATGTGCCGATCAGCCGGCTTGCCAGAGTGGGAGCGCGTGCGGCCGGGGTTTCCGCAAACGCAGGGGCCGGCATCGCCAGGAACGACAGCACGATCAGCGTCAGGCGCGGAAACACGGTCCTCCGGATCACGGCGACTCCTGGCTGGAATGGGTTCGTGAGAAGGGACTGGCTCAGCGACCCAGCGGATATGTCTGCGCCGAGCCGCCCGAAGCCGGACGTACCGGCGCCGTCGAAGCGCCGCGCCCGGCGCCGCAACGCCATGCCGAGAAGCGCTGCGAGCCGTTGAGCGGCTGGCCCATCGGCTGCACCGTGTCGGCCTGCAGGCCGATCGCCTCGTTGCGCGCCAGCGTTTCCAGCTCCTCACGTACCCGCAGGTGGTTGCGCTCGTAGAAGGCGACGTTGTCCTTGACCGTGACCTCCACCTCGCCACGCTTCTCGCAACCGGCCGGCGCACTGCTGCCGTCGATCACGCGCACCGAGGACGCGCCGGGCGCCATGTGCACCCAGGTGCAGCCGCCGGCCGCCAGCATGGAAACCAGGAACACCCCCTGTATGGACTTGCGCATCACCACTCCGTCGGGTTCGTGCGGCGGGACGCCGCGCATGAAAGAGACGGGCGGGATTTTCACCCCGCCCGTCGCCGTTGTGAACGCCAACCCGTGAACCTCGGATGAGGCAGGCGTCATGCTTTGCCAATGTCGCGTTACGGCTTGGCTGCAACTGCCTTGCCGTCGGCGTCGAGCACCTGCACCTCGCCCAGCTTCAGCGCGCGCACCGGCTGCTCGATCTGCTTGAGGTCGCCGACCACTACCCAGGTCAGCGCATTCGGATCGAGTGTCGCGGCGGCGGCCTTGACCTGTGCCGGCGTCAGCGCCTCGATCTCGGCCTTGCGCTTGAACACGTAATCGTCCGGACGGTCGTAGCGGACGATCCCGCTGATGGCGCCCATCACCGCTGACGCGGTTTCGAACGAACCCGGCAGGCCGCGGATTTCGGTGGCCTGGATCCGCGCGACTTCCTCGGCAGTCGGCGGCGCCTTGCCGCCGGCGTAGGCGCTGATCTCGCGGTGTAGTTCCTTCAGCGAGTCGGCCGTGCGGTCGATCTGCACCGGCGCGAAGGCCATCCACGGGCGCTGGCCCAGCGCATTGGCGGCGAAGCTGTAGGCGCCGTAGGCCCAGTGCTTGTCCTCGCGCAGGTTCATGTTGAGGCGCGAGGAGAACTCGCCGCCCAGCACCGAGTTGGCGATGTCGAAGCGGACCGATTCCGGATTCTTGGTCGACGGCACCACCTCGCCGGCGAAGATGTTGGCCTGCACCGCGCCTGGCTGGTCGATCAGGTACACGCGCGGCTGCTTCGGCCGCGCCACTTCGCCGATTTGCGGCCGCGGCGGCGCTGTGCCCGCACCACGCCAGTCACCCAGATGCTTCTCCAGCAACGGGACGATTTCCTTCAGCGTGGTGTCGCCGACGACGATCAGCGTGGCGCCTTCCGGGCGCACCCAGTCGCGATGGAAGGCGACCAGGTCGTCGCGTTGCAGCGATTGGATCGAGCCTTCCGTGCCGCTGCCGCTGAAGGGCATCGCATACGCGTGACCCTCGCCGTACAGCAGCGGCGGCAGCACGCGCATCGCGGCGCCGTTGGGGCGCGCCTTCTCCTGGCGGATGCCGGCGATCCACGTCGCCTTGACCCGGTCGATTTCCTTCTGGTCGAAGCGCGGGTCGCGCAGCATGGTCGAGAACAGGCCGATGGACGCGTCCAGGTTTTCCTTCAGCGACGACAGATAGGCCTTGCCGCCATCGAGTGTCGCGCCGGCGCCGAGGTTGGCGCCCAGCGATTCGGCGCGGTCGCCGAAGGCCAGCGCATCCAGGTCGCCCGCGCCCTCGTCCAGCATGCCCATCGCGAAGCTCGACGTGCCCAGCTTTCGGCCCTGGTCGGCGCTGAAGCCGCCCGCGAACTCGTAGCTCATCTGCACGACCGGGATCTCGTGGCGCTCGGCCAGGATCACCATGGTGCCGTTGGACAGCGTCGCGCGCTGCAGCGACGGGAACTTCAGGTCGGGGAACGCGCTGGTCTGCGGCACGCCCTTGCTGCGGTCGACCGTGCTCGGCGTAGTGGTGTACTTCGCGTCGACCGGCGGCAGCTTCAGCGGCGCCGGCGTCACCGACGGGTCTTCCGGGATCGCCGTGCGTGGGCCGGGTACCACCACCAGCGTATGGCTGCCCTTGCCGAGCCACCGGTTGCCGACGGCCTTGAGCTCGGCGGGCGTGGCGGTCTCGATGATCTTCAGGCTGTCGCGGAAGCAGCCGGGCGTGCCGGTATACACGGTGCACTCGGCCAGCACGTCGGCCTTGCCGCCAAAGCCGCCGATGCGTTCGATGCCGCGCACGAAGCCCGCCTTGAACACCGTGCGCGCCTGCTCGAGCTCCGCCTTGCTCGGGCCTTCCTTCAGCAGCTTCTGCAACTCCTCGTCGATGATCGCCTCGACTTTGGCCGGGTCCACGCCCTGCTTCACGTCGGCGGTGATCAGGAAGTTCGAACTGAGCTGCGAGGCGTACGCGGACGCGGCGACGCTGTCGACCAGCTTCTCCTCGTGCAGCAGGCGCTTGTCCAGGCGCGAGGACTTGCTGCCGCCCAGTACCTGCGCCAGCAACTGCAGCTTGTCGATGTCGGGCGTGCCGGCCTGCGCCACGTTCCACGCGCGGTGGACGCGCGCCTGCGGCACCTGATCGGTCATCGTGGTGCGGCTGGACCTGGCCAGCGGTGCGACGTCGACCTTGGGCTGCGCCATCGTCGGGGTGGCGGGAATGTCGCCGAAGTAGCGCGTCACCTTTTCCTTCGCGGTGGCCACGTCGATGTCGCCGGCCAGCACCAGCACCGCGTTGTTCGGGCCGTACCAGGTGCGGAACCAGCCCTTCACGTCTTCGAGCGATGCGGCGTTGAGGTCGGCCATCGAGCCGATCGTGCTGTGGTGGTAGGGATGCGTCTTCGGATACAGCGACTTGCCCAGCTCGTCCCAGACCTGGCCATAGGGCTGGTTCTCGCCCTCGCGCTTTTCGTTCTGGACCACACCGCGCTGCTCGTCCAGCGTCTTCTGGTCGATCGCACCGAGCAGGTGGCCCATGCGGTCGGACTCCATCCACAGCGCCATGTCCAGCGCCGTGGTCGGCACGTTCTGGAAGTAGTTGGTGCGGTCGGAGTTGGTGGTGCCGTTCATGTCGGTCGCGCCGACCATTTCGAACGGACCGAAATACTCGCCCTTGTGGTTCTCCGAGCCGTTGAACATCAGGTGCTCGAACAGGTGCGCGAAGCCCGTGCGTCCCGCCGGCTCGTCCTTGCTGCCCACGTGGTACCACAGGTTCACCGCGACGATCGGCGCCTTGCGGTCGGTGTGCACCACCACGCGCAGGCCGTTGGGCAGGGTGAACTCCTCGTAGGGGATGTCGACGCTTGCCTTGGGCGCGGCCAGCGCCGTCGCCGGAGCGAAGGACACTCCGCCACCCAGGGCAGTGGCCAGGGCCAGGACCAGCGCCGCGGCGCGTGGACGGTTCGATACCAGCATGGACAGACTCCTGTAAGTCGTGATCCGGAACGCCTGCCCGGATCGAACCTGCATCCTAGCCGCCGGTTGCGAAGCGGGGCACTAGGCCACAAGTCCCGCGCACACCGGGACTTTTGCCCATCGAGTGGTCTGGCGCAGCGGCAGGTGAACGCCAGCCTCATGGCCGTTCTCCTTACACTGTGCGCCCGCCTCGTCCGGAGCCCGACCGATGCCAGTCCCAAGCGCGCCCCGCCGCACGCTCGTCACCGGCGCCAACCGCGGCCTCGGCCTGGAATTCGTGCGCCAGCTGCTGGCACGCGGCGACCGCGTGGTGGCGACCGCCCGCCATCCCGCGCGCGCCAACGCGCTGAACCATCTGGTCGGAGAACATCCCGGGCGCCTGCACGTGCTGCCGCTGGACGTGGCCGACGCGAAGTCGCACGCCGAACTCGCGCGCGAACTGCATCTGGTCACCGACGGCCTCGACCTGCTGATCAACAACGCGGGCGTGCTGCATTCGGGCGAGCGCTTCGGCCACGTGCCGCCGGCGCAACTGGACGACACGCTGCGCACCAACGCCAGCGGCCCGTTCCTGCTGACGCAGACGCTGGCGCCGCACATCGCCGACGGCGGCAAGGTCGCGAATCTCTCGTCGGTGCTCGGCTCGATCGCCTCGGTGGACGGCTTCCACACGCCCAGTTACGCCATTTCCAAGGCCGCGCAGAACATGGCGACGGCGCTGCTGGCCACCGCGTTGCGCGAACGCTCCATCGCTGTCGTCGCACTGCATCCGGGCTGGGTGCAGACCGAAATGGGCGGCAGCGGCGCGCAGATCACGCCGGAAGCCTCCGTCGCCGGGCTGCTCAAGGTCATCGACGAGCTCGGCATCGACGACACGGGCACGTTCCGCGACTGGCGCGGCCACGCGATGCCGTGGTGATCCAACGGCTGCCCCTGACCGAATGTTCGACATCATCCTGTTCCAGCCGGAAATCCCACCCAATACCGGCAACGTCATCCGCCTGTGCGCCAACACAGGCGCGCGGCTGCACCTGGTCAGGCCGCTGGGCTTCACGCTGGAAGATCGCCAGCTCAAGCGCGCGGGCTTGGACTATCACGAATACGCGACGCTGCAGGTGCACGACGATCTGGACCGCGCATTGGCCGCGATCACGGCCGCCAACGGCGCACCGCCGCGGCTGTTCGCGCTGAGCACGCGCGGCACCGTGCGCTTCGATACGCCGCGTTACGCACCGGGCGACGTGTTCCTGTTCGGCCCGGAGACGCGCGGCTTGCCGGGCGACGTGCTGGGAAGCGTTCCCGCCGCCCAGCGCCTGCGCCTGCCGATGCGCCCGGACAACCGCAGCCTCAACCTGTCCAACGCGGTCGCGGTGGTGGTGTTCGAAGCGTGGCGGCAACACGGATTCGAGGGCGCGGCCGGCTGATCCGGGCATGCGGAGCAACGTGCCGTGGTCAGCACATAGTCCGACCGCTATCGTGTGCTCCTTTCGCGAAAGGAGCGGGCGATGAGGATCCTGGTGACCGGTGGTGGCGGCTTCCTGGGGCAGGCGTTGTGCTGCGGGCTGCGCGAACGCGGCCATGAGGTGGTCAGCTTCAATCGCGGTATTTATCCAGCGCTGGAGCCGCTCGGCGTGCGGCAGGTGCAGGGCGACCTGGCCTCCCGCGACGCGGTGATCGCCGCCGCGGCGGGGTGCGATGCGGTCTTCCACAACGCGGCCAAGGCGGGTGCGTGGGGCGGCTACCAGAGCTACCACCTCGCCAACGTCGTCGGCACGCAGAACGTCATCGATGCGTGCCGCATGCACGGCATCGGCCGGCTGGT
This sequence comes from Lysobacter sp., assembly GCF_035655815.1. NCBI lineage: Bacteria > Pseudomonadati > Pseudomonadota > Gammaproteobacteria > Lysobacterales > Lysobacteraceae > Lysobacter > Lysobacter sp. The sequence continues at coordinate 22,800 of NZ_DASRTS010000067.1, read as the reverse complement.
CTATACGTCCACGCCCAGCGTGACCCATCGCAAGACGCATCCGGTGGAAGGCGGCACGGCCGACAACGTGCCCTATGGCGATCACCTCAAGGCGCCGTATGCGGCGACCAAGCAAGTCGCCGAGAAGCTGGTGCTGGCGGCCAGCGATGCGACGCTGGCGACCGTGGCGTTGCGCCCGCGGCTGATCTGGGGCGTGGGCGACAACCAGTTGCTGCCGCGCCTGGTCGAACGCGCGAGGGCGGGGCGCCTGCGTTTCGTCGGCGATGGCAACAATCGCATCGACACGACGTATGTCGACAACGCCGCGCAGGCGCATTTCGATGCATTTGAACATCTCGCACCCGGCTCGGCCTGCGCAGGTCGTGCGTACTTCATCAGCAATGGCGAGCCGCGCACGGTGCGCGAAATCCTCAACGGCCTGCTCGACGCGGCCGGCGCGCCGCAGGTCGACCGCACCATTCCCTTCGGCGTCGCCTACGCGGCAGGTGTGGTGTGCGAAGGGCTGTGGCATGCGTTGCCGCTGAAGGGCGAGCCGCCGATGACGCGCTTCCTCGCCGAGCAGCTCAGCACCACCCACTGGTACGACATGGGTCCAGCGCGGCGCGACTTCGGATACGTGCCGAAGGTGAGCATTCACGAGGGCCTCACTCGACTGAAGGCCGCCTGCATACAGGCCCCGGTCGTCACCGCCTGACGACCCCCGCGTACCTAGCATCGGTGGCACCTAGTCAGGCGCACCGCGCCCGGAGCCAACGATGCTGAACTACGCCGTCATCTTCTTCATCATCGCCATCATTGCCGCCGTGCTGGGCTTCAGCGGCATTGCCGGCGCCGCCAGCAACATCGCGTGGATCCTGTTCGTCGTCTTCATCGTCCTGGCGATCATCTCGATGCTGCGCGGCCGACGCGTCTGACCGGTCGACATTCCAGCGCCGGACGGCCGATGGTTCGGGGCCGTCCGGCGCGAGGGGCGTGAGCGCCCCCCGGCTACAATGACCGGATGACCGAACCGACCCCCTCGCCCCTGGCCTCGCTCAAGCCGCTGGCCGGGCGCGCCCTGGAATCCGCGCTCAACCGCGCGCTCGCACTGGACCCGGACACCCGCGACGGACTGCGTGCCCTCCACGGCCGCGCCGTCGCGCTGCGCTTGGCGTCGCCACCCATGGCGATGCAGATCCGCGTCGCGGGTGAGCGCCTGCAGGTCGGCCCGGTCGAAGAAGCCGAGCCTGATCTTTCGGTCCGCACCACGCTCGGCGGACTGCTTTCGCAGCTGCCGTTCCTGCGCAACGACAACGTACCGCCGGTAGGTCGCCTGCGGATCGAAGGCGATGCGGAACTCGCGCGCCGCCTCCAGAAGCTGGCCGAACGTTTCGATCCGGACTGGCAGCAGCCGTTCGTGCGGGTGTTTGGCGAGATCCTCGGCGTGCAGGTCGCCAATGCCTTCGCATCGGGCCTGAGGCATGCGCGCGACGCCGCAGGTGCATTCGCCAGTAACGCCGCCGAATACGTCACCGAGGAATCGCGCGACGTGGTGCCGCGCGAAGAACTCAATGCCTTCCACGACGACGTCGATACCTTGCGCGACGACGTCGAGCGCCTGGCTGCACGCGTGAACCGCCTGCGTACTTCAGGAGACCGCGCATGAAGCCGGTGTTCCGCGCGTGGCGCATCGGCCGCGTCCTGTTGCGCTACCGGCTGGACGACCTGCTCGACGACACGCCGGTCGAAAACTGGCTGAAGCTGGCGCGTCCGTTCGTGCCGCGCGCCTCGGCGGAGATCGCCTGCCTGCCGCCCGGGGCACGCCTGCGCATGGCGCTGCAGGAGCTGGGACCGATCTTCGTGAAGTTCGGGCAGATCCTCTCGACTCGACGCGACCTGGTGCCGCCGGACATCGCCGAGGAACTCGCGCTGCTGCAGGACCGCGTGAAGCCGTTCGATGGCGAGACCGCGCGGATGATCGTCGAGCGCGCGCTGGAACGTCCGGTCAGCGAAGCGTTCGAACAGTTCGACACGACGCCGCTGGCCTCGGCGTCCATCGCGCAGGTGCACGCGGCGACGCTGCCGGGCGGTCGCGAAGTGGTGGTGAAGGTGCTGCGGCCCGACATCGAAAAGCAGATCGCCGGCGACATCGCGCTGCTGAAGGCGGTGGCGGGCATCGTCAACCGCACCCACCCCAGTGCCGACAAGATCCGCCCGCACCTGATCGTCGAGGAAGTGGAGAACACGCTGGCGGCCGAACTCGACCTGCAGCGCGAGGGCGCCAATGCCAGCGTGCTGCGCCGCTTCTGGACCAATGCCAATGGCCAGCCCAGCGACGACCTGTACGTGCCCGAGGTGATCTGGTCGCATACGGCCGAGCGCGCGCTGACGCTGGAGCGCGTGCGCGGCATTCCGTCCGACGACATCGAAGCGCTCGACGCCGCCGGCATCGACCGCCACGCGCTGGCCGCGAAGGGCGTGCGCGTGTTCTACACGCAGGTGTTCCGCGACAACTTCTTCCACGCCGATGCACACGCCGGCAACATCTGGGTCGACAGCGACCCGGCGCGCCGTGCCAACCCGCGCTTCATCGCGCTGGACTTCGGCATCATGGGCCAGCTCTCCGACGAGGATCAGTACTACCTCGCCGAGAACTTCATGGCCATCTTCAACCGCGACTACCGCCGTATCGCCGAGCTGCACGTTCGCGCCGGATGGATGCCGTCGTATATCCGCATCGACGAACTCGAAGCGGCCGCGCGCTCCGTGTGCGAGCCGTACTTCACCCGGCCGCTCAGCGAGATCTCGCTGGCCGAGGTACTGCTCAAGCTGTTCCGCACCGCGCAGCGTTACGAACTCACGCTGCAGCCGCAGCTGATCCTGCTGCAGAAGACGCTGCTCAACATCGAGGGCGTCGGCCGCCTGCTCGATCCCAAGCTCGACATCTGGGCCGTGGCGCGGCCGGTGCTGCAACGCATCCTGGTCGAACGCTACAGCCCGCAGCGCCTGGCCAGCGAGTTCCGCAAGCGCCTGCCGGAACTGGTCACGCACGCACCGGAAATGCCGCGCCTGCTGCACGCGTGGCTGACCCAGCAGGTGGAAGGCAGGCACGAACTGCACCTGCACTCGCGCGACCTCGCCCAGCTCAACCGCACCATCCGCTCCGCGCAACGCCGCACGGTCGCCGCCGTGCTGGGCGTGGGCCTGCTGATCTGCGCCGCTGTGCTGTACGGCCTGGAAGCCGGCGGCCCTAGTCTGTGGTCGATCCCGGCCGCAGCATGGATCGCGGGACTGGGCGGCATCTGGGCGTTGCTCGCGGCCTGGCCGCGTGGGCGATGAAGCATCGAACCACAGAAGCACTGGGCGCCAATTCCGATGGCGGATCGCTCCCTCTCCTGCAAGCAGGGGAGGGAGCTGCAAGCGCTGCTTCGGTGAAAGGCGAGGCGCACGGCACCGAGTCGGCGACCGCCCCGCTTGAAATCCTCTACCTCGACGATCAGCTCGCCGTCGTAAACAAACCCGCCGGCCTGATGGTCCACGACAGCGCATTGGCGCGCGGGGAGACCGACTTCGCCGCCGACCGGCTGCGCGAGCAGTTCGGCAAGCCGATTTTTCTGGTGCACCGGCTGGACCGCGCGACCAGCGGTTGCCTGCTGCTCGCGTTCGATCGCGACAGTGCGTCCACGCTGGGCAAGGTGCTGATGTCGCGGGAGGTCGAGAAGGATTACTGGGCCGTGTGTCGCGGCTGGCCGGAGGCCTCTTTCGTGGTCGACCATCCGCTCGATGGTGGGCCGGGCAAGCCGGTGAAGAAGCCGGCGATCACACGCTTCACGCGACTGGCGACGACCGAAATCGACGCGCCTTCCGCCGGTTTCGAGACCTCGCGCTACGCACTGCTGTGCGCGCAGCCGGAGACCGGGCGCTTCCGCCAGATCCGCCGGCATCTCAAGCATGTTTCGCATCATCTCATCGGCGACACCAGCCACGGCGACGGCCGGCACAACCGCAATTTCCGCATGCGCGGCATTCACCGCATGCTGCTGCACGCGCGCCGGCTGGCGTTCGCGCATCCGGTCTCGGGAGCGCGCATCGAGGTGACTGCGCCGGTCGATGCGGAATTCGCCCGCGCGCTGGCGTTGTTCGATGCCGATGCCCTCGCAGCGCTGGACCCCCGGCCACGTCGCGTTGAGTTCCTACTTCGGCTCGATGTCGGTGAGTGACGCCTGCACTTCGGCGAAGGCATCCTGTTGCATCTGTTGCATGACCGGCACCAGCAGGGACTGCATGGCGGCCATGGTGTGCTGCACCAGCTGCGGCATCCTGTCGAGGACCCGCTGGCCCGCGGGGCTGCCATAGAAGTCGATCATGGCTTGCATGTCCCGGGTGTCGAACGTCTGGCGATAGATGTCGCGATAGGTCGGCACCAGCTTCTCCCAGGTGAGCATTTCGCGAATGGTCGCGGCGTTGCGAGCAGCGATTCGTTCGAACAGCGCGTGTTCGGCGGCGGTCAACGTCCGGCCTGCCGTCATCTGTTCCATCATCTCCAGCTGCGATGCTTCAAGCTGCGGCATCATCGACTCCATCGTCTCGCGTGCCCGCATCACCTCGAGCAGCCGGTCGACCTGCGCGTCGGCTGCTGCCTGCGTCGGTGTGGCGGCGTGGGCCAGTGGTGCTGACAGGGCCAGCAGAAGGACGAGCAGGGCGCGCTTCATCGGTGGTCTTCCTCCTTGGGTGTTGGTGCCATTCTCGCCGACGGGAACCGCTGATCCCGGCGCTGCACGTTGGTAAAGTTCGCATCCCATGCTCGAGATCGCGCCCAACCTGGCCATTCCCGACGACGAACTGGTCGAACGCTTCGTGCGTTCGAGCGGCCCCGGCGGGCAGAACGTCAACAAGGTCGCCACGGCTGTCGAACTGCGCTTCGACGTGGCCGCGTCGCCTTCGTTGCCCGAGCCGTTGCGCGCGCGGCTGCTGGCCAGGCGCGACCGGCGGCTGACCGACGAGGGCGTACTGGTGATCAGCGCGCAACGCTTCCGCACGCAGGAGCGCAACCGCGAGGACGCGCGCGAGCGGCTGGCGGCGTTCATTGCCGCGGCAATGCACGTGCCCAAGCCGCGAGTGGCCACGCGGCCCACGCGCGCGTCGAAGGAGCGTCGACTCAGTGGCAAGCGTGAACGCGGTACGATCAAGCGCGATCGTTCCCGGCGTGACTGGGACTGACCAGACCGGCCGCAGGCCGATGCAAGACCCAAGAGGGGACATGTCCGAAACCGCATCTCCGGTGCTGCCGCTGCCTCCGAGCGCGCCGCGAATCCACCGCAACGCGTTCGTCCGCTGGCTCGGCCGCACCGTGCTGCGCATGGGCGGCTGGCGCATGGAAGGCGCATTCCCGGACCTGCCGCGGGTGGTGCTGATCGGTGCGCCGCACTCGTCCAACTGGGACGGCGTATGGGGCTTCGCCGCCCTGATGGCGCTGGGGCTGGACCTGAAGGTGCTGGGCAAGGACACGCTGCTCAAGGTCCCGGTGATGGGTCCCGTGCTCAAGCGGCTGGGCGTGATTCCGGTGGACCGCAGCGCCGCCCAGGGCGTGGTGGAGCAGGCGGCCCGGATGATCCGCAGCGCCGACCACTTCTGGTACGGCCTGGCGCCGGAGGGCACCCGCAAGGTGGTGGAGAAGTGGAAGCCCGGCTTCTGGCGCATTGCCAAGGCCGCCGGTGTGCCGGTGGTGCCGGCGTACTTCCACTATGGCCGCAAGATCATCGGCATCGGTGCGCCCTTTGAACTGAGCGACGATTACGAGGCCGACGTCGCCCGCATCCGCAACTGGTACCGCAGCGTCTCCAACGGCAAGAACCACGACGCGTGATCCGATTCCGGCCGGTGGATGGCCGGCTCGCAGGATCAGGCCGGAAGCGACACGCGCGTGTCGCGTGCCAGCGGCTCCCATTCGCGCAGGTCCGACAACAGCTGCTCGGCATGCGTGCGCACCGCGTCGACGGCGTCGCCGCCCAGCTGCAGGCGCAGCGGCGTGCGGGCGTCGGCCAGCGCACGCGCGACCGCCGCGGCGGCCTTGGCCGGATCGCCTTCCTGGGTGCCGTGCATGCCGTGCGCGAAGGCCCGCGTGTTGCCGCTGGTGTCGCGATACGCCTCGAGCTCGGGCATGTGGCGCAGCGCACCGCCCGCGAAGTCGGTGCGGAACGCGCCCGGCTCGACGATGAGCACCTTGATGCCGAACGGCGCGACTTCCTGCGCCAGCGCCTCCGACAGCCCCTCCAGCGCGAACTTGCTGGCCGAGTACGCGCCGAAGCCGGCAAACGAAAGCTGCCCGCCCATGCTCGAGATGTTGACGATCGCGCCCGAGCGCTGTGCGCGCATGGCTGGCAGGACGGCGCGGATCATCGCGGCGGCACCGAAGAAGTTGGTGTCCATCACCGCGCGCAGCTCCTGGTCCGGCGTTTCCTCGACGGCGCCGACCAGACCGTAGCCGGCGTTGTTGATCAGCACGTCGATGCGGCCGAAGCGGGACAGGGCGGCCTGCGCCGCGGCTTCGACCTGGCCCGCCTGGTCTACGTCGAGCGCCAGGGCGAGCACGCGCCCGGGCGCCTGCGCCGACAGCGCGGCCAGCCGGGCCGGGTCGCGCGCGGTCACGACGACGTTGTGGCCCGCGGACAACGCCTGCAGTGCAAAGGCGCGGCCGAAACCGGACGAGGCGCCGGTGATGAACCAGGTCTGGGCGGTGGAAGCGGTCATGGCGGTCTCCTGAGGGGGCCGGCGGGCTGCCGGCGTGGAGACAGCATGCGATCGGGCTGATACGTTGATAAGACGGTTCAATTCGGAAGGGTCATGCAGCCTGGCTCATCAATCCTGCGGGACCTGCTGCCGCACCTGCCCGCAGTGCGTGCGGTCGCGCGACGCAATGGCTTCGCCGCAGCCGCGGCCGAACTGGGCATGAGCCCGTCGGCGGTCAGCCACGCGATTCGCGCCGTGGAAACGCGGCTGGGCACGCCACTGTTCGCCCGCACCACGCGTAGCGTGGCGCTGACCGAGGCCGGCGCGGCGCTGCTGGCCACGCTGGAACCGGCGCTGCGCAACATCGGCGACGCGCTCGAGCAGGCGCACTCGGCGCAGGGACGCGTTACCGGCGTGCTGCGCCTGAACGTGCCGCGGGTGTCATTGCCGATGGCGATCGCGCCGCTGCTGCCCGAACTCGCGCGCCGGCATCCGGAGCTGGTGGTCGAGATCGTCAGCGACGACGCGCTCACCGACATCGTCGCGGCCGGGTTCGACGCGGGCGTGCGGGTGGGCGAGATGATCGCGCAGGACATGGTGGCCGTACGGCTGACGCCGCCTTTCCGCGCGGTACTGGTGGCGTCGCCGGAGTATCTGGCCGCCCATGGCGAACCGGCGTCGGTGGCCGGCCTCGCCGCGCACAACTGCATCGGTTACCGCCTGCTGGCGTCTGGCGCGCTGTACGCCTGGGAGTTGCAGGACGACGGCCGGGACATCGCCGTCGACGTGGCCGGCAGCGTGCGCCTGACCGACCCGCTGTTCGCCCGCGACCTGGCCCTGGCCGGCGTCGGCATCGCCTATCTCTTCGAGCCATTGGTGGCGGCCGATCTGCAGGCGCGGCGTCTGCGACGGGTGCTGCCGGACGCGGCGATCCAGGAGCCGGGATTGTTCCTCTACTTCCCGCGCGGGGCGGCCGAAGCCCCGAAGCTGCGGGCCTTCATCGAGGTCGCACGCGAGCGGCTTGCCCGGGCGCCGGAGTGAAAGGCCGAGGCGTCGCACACGCCGGAATGATCAGGCTGATCGACGGATGAACGTCAGCGCTCGGACTGCCCGGTCGCGTAATAATCGCCACGCTCGAATAGAGCAGGCTTTATAAGTTCGGTAAATGCCCGCGCCTGCGGGGACAAATATTTCCCCTTGCGAACCACGACACCGTAGGTGCGCGACGGGAAATACTCCGCCAGCGACCGGGCTGACAGCCGCTCCCGGTCGGCCTCGGTCAGGCAGATGGCGGTGACGATGCTGATGCCCAGACCCATCGCCACGTACTGCTTGATCACCTCCCAGCCGCCCACCTCCAGCGCGACGGTGTAGGGCACGCGGTTCTGCTGGAACACCAGGTCGATCAGCCGGTAGGTGGTCAGGCGCTGCGGCGGCAGGATGAGGCCGTAGGGCGACAGGTCCTCCAGCGTGATGCTGTCCTTGTGCGCCAGCGGATGATCGCGCGGCGTGATCAGCATCGGCTCGAAGCGGTACACGGGCTCGTAGCTCAGGTCGGCCGGCACGTCGAGCATCGACCCCACCGCCAGGTCGACGGCATCGGAGCGCAGCAGGTCCAGCCCGCCCGCGCCGGTCACGTTGTGCAGGCTCAGTCGCACCTCCGGATGTGCCGCGCGGAAGGCCTCCACGATGGGCGGCAGCAAGTACAGGATGGTGGAGCTGCCCGCCGCGACGTTGAGCTCGCCCGCGTCAAGGCCGCGGATCCGTTCGCGGAACGCGGCGTCCAGGCCGTCCAGTCCCTCGACCAATGGCCGGGCCAGGTCGTAGAGCTCCAGGCCTTCCCGTGTCAGCGCGATGCGCCGCCCGCTGCGCTCCAGCAGGCGCACGCCCATTTCCCTCTCCAGCGCCTGCAACTGCAGGGTCACCGCCGGCTGGCTGAGATACAGCGCCTCGGCCGCGCGCGAGACCGAGCCGAGGCGTGCGGTCTGGCAGAAGGCCCGTAACGGCTTGAGGCGGTCGCCCTTGTAGGCGAAACGCGGGCTGCTGGGAGGAGAAGCGCCCATTGGTTTCAATCAATATTAGGTTAGCTAATGATATGCATTGATACTTCTTCATTGTCAAATAACAAACGCCAGCGCATGGTGACCTCCCACCGTTACCAGGGAGTTACAGCATGTCGGCAGTCATGGCGCAGCCCCAGCAGGCGGACATCGAGGTCATCGGCCGGGTCGAGGGCCAGTCGGAGGTACTGACGCCGGCGGCGCTGCAGTTCCTGGCCGGCCTGCATCAGCGCTTCGAGCCGCAGCGGCAGGCCCGCCTCAAGGCGCGGCGCGAGCGCCAATCGTTCTTCGACGGCGGCGGGCTGACCGACTTTCGTGAGGACACCCGGGCGATCCGCACCGGCGACTGGAAGGTGGCGCCGCTGCCGCAGGCGCTGCTGGACCGCCGCGTCGAGATCACCGGGCCGGTCGATCCGAAGATGGTGATCAACGCGCTGAACTCCGGCGCGAAGGTTTACATGGCCGACTTCGAGGACAGCACCTCGCCGACGTGGCCGAACCTGATCGCCGGCCAGCGCGCACTGATCGGAGCGGTGCGCGGCACGCTGGAATTCACCGCGCCCGGCACTCCCGAACACCCTGGCAAGCACTACGCGCTGCGCCCATTCGAGGAGCAGGCCGTGCTGATGGTGCGCCCGCGTGGCTGGCACCTGGACGAGAAGCACCTGCGCGTCGACGGCACGCCGATCTCCGGCAGCCTGTTCGATCTGGGCCTGTTCGCCTTCCACAACGCGCACGTGCTGGCCGGCAAGGATCGCGGCCCGTACTTCTACATCCCCAAGCTGCAGTCGATGGAAGAGGCGCAGCTGTGGAACGACGTGCTCGACGACATCGAGCGCGAGCTCGGCCTGCCGTCGGGGCAGCTCAAGGTCACGGTGCTGATCGAGACGCTGCCGGCGGTGTTCGAGATGGACGAGATCCTGCACGCGTTGCGCACGCGCATCGCCGGCCTGAACTGCGGGCGGTGGGACTACGTGTTCTCGTACATCAAGACCTTCCGCAGCCACCGCGACAAGGTGTTGCCGGAGCGCGCGCAGGTCACGATGACGCAGCCGTTCCTCAAGGCGTACTCGGAGCTGCTGATCCAGACCTGCCACAAGCGCGGCGCCCACGCGATGGGTGGCATGGCCGCCCAGATTCCGATCAGCGGCGACGAAGAGGCCAACGAAGCCGCGCTGGCGAAGGTGCGTGCCGACAAGCTGCGCGAGGTCACCGCCGGCCACGACGGCACCTGGGTCGCGCATCCGGCACTGATTCCGCTGGCGATGCAGATCTTCGACGAACGCATGCCCACGCCGAACCAGCGCCACGTGCTGCGCGAGGACGTGTGGGTCACGCGCGACGACCTGATCAAGCCGTCGCTGGGCACGATCAGCCGCGCCGGCTTCGAGAACAACGTCGAGGTCTGCGTGCGCTATTTGGCCGCATGGCTCGACGGCAACGGCTGCGTGCCGATCCACTGGCTCATGGAAGACGCGGCGACCGCCGAGATCGCGCGCACCCAGCTGTGGCAGTGGCTGCATAGCGAAGGTCTGCACCTGGACGACGGCACGCCGGTGGATTTCGCGCTGCTGGAGCGCGCCTTCCTCAACCTGCCATCGCGCCTGGGCGACACGTCGCGGATGCCCGGCGCCAGCCGCATCAACGAGGCGATCGGCGTGCTCGACCGGCTCACGCACGCGGACACGCTGGAGGACTTCCTCACCCTGCCGGGCTACGCGCGGCTGGACTGATGGCTTTCTCCCTCCCCTTCAAGGGGAGGGTCGGGGTGGGGATGGTTGTCCCCACCGCAACGGAATCCCGCAAACGAAGTGAAGCAGCGCAAACCCATCCCCTCCCAACCCTCCCCTTGAAGGGGAGGGCTCAGAAAAGCAGAGGACCATGCCATGAACACCCTGCAAACCGCCGAGCAACTCCGTCACGACTGGGCCACCAACCCGCGCTGGGCGGGCATCACCCGCCCGTACTGCCCGCAGGACGTGGTGCGCCTGCGCGGCACCGTGGCCGTGGAGCACTCCATCGCCAAGCTGGGTGCGCAGAAGCTGTGGAACTCCCTGCATACCGAGCCCTTCGTCAACGCGCTGGGCGCGCTGACCGGCAACCAGGCGATGCAGCAGGTGAAGGCGGGCCTCAAGGCGATCTACCTGTCGGGCTGGCAGGTGGCCGCCGACGCCAACATCGCCGGCGAGATGTATCCGGACCAGTCGCTGTATCCCGCCAACTCGGTGCCGCAGGTCGTGCGCCGCATCAACAACACGCTGCTACGCGCCGACCAGATCCAGTGCGCCGAAGGGACCGGCGACGTGGACTTCCTGCAGCCCATCGTGGCCGACGCCGAAGCCGGCTTCGGCGGCGTGCTCAACGCGTTCGAACTGATGAAGGGCATGATCGAGGCGGGTGCGTCCGGCGTGCATTTCGAGGACCAGCTGGCCAGCGTCAAGAAGTGCGGCCACATGGGCGGCAAGGTGCTGGTGCCCACGCGCGAAGCCGTCGAGAAGCTGGTCGCCGCGCGTCTGGCCGCGGATGTGATGGGCGTGGCCACGCTGATCATCGCGCGCACCGACGGCGAGGCCGCGGATCTCATCACCTCCGACATCGACGACAACGACAAGCCGTTCTGCACCGGCGAGCGCACGGTGGAAGGTTTCTACAAGACCACCAAGGGCCTGGATCAGGCGATCAGCCGCGGCCTCGCGTACGCGCCGTACGCCGACCTGGTGTGGTGCGAGACCGGCAAGCCGGACCTGGAATTCGCGCGCAGGTTCGCCGAGGCGATCCACGCGAAGTTCCCCGGCAAGCTGCTGGCCTACAACTGCTCGCCCAGCTTCAACTGGAAGAAGAACCTGGACGACGCGACCATCGCGAAGTTCCAGAAGGAAATCGCGTCGTACGGCTACAAGTTCCAGTTCATCACGCTGGCCGGCTTCCACAGCCTCAACTACGGCATGTTCAACCTGGCGCACGGCTACGCGCGCCGCCAGATGAGCGCCTTCGTCGAGCTGCAGGAAGCGGAATTCGCCGCGGCCGACAAGGGCTTCACCGCGGTCAAGCACCAGCGCGAAGTCGGCACCGGTTATTTCGATGCAGTGACGCAGACCATCCAGGGCGGCCAGTCCTCGACCGTGGCCCTGAAGGGTTCGACCGAGGAAGAGCAGTTCCACGAGAAGCGCGCTGCGGCGGCGTAAAAAAGACCAACCGAACCGTCGCTTCCGCCCCCTCCCCTGCGAATGCAGGGGAGGGTTGGGGAGGTGGAAATGGGCACCCATAGCCCAACAGATCAGCACGCTCGAACCGGAACGCGCGGGCCATTCACCACACCGCACGCCCGGCGCTCACCTCAACCCCTCTCAGCCTTGCACTCCCTGCGGTCGCCGGTGGGAAAGGGCCCGAGGGTTCGACCGAAAAGTGCGCGGGCGTAACCGGAAACCGCCGCCAGCGCCCATTCAGCACTCCCTGTCCGGCCCGGCCTCCGTCGTCCGTTTGACACAAGGTTCAGGTGCTATTCTCGGCCTCTCCCAAGGACTGGGCCCAGTTGGATGACTCGTGACAGCGCGGCGTCCGTGCGGACGCGCGACTCCCTCAATTCCAGTACGGTCAGCACGGCGCCTGCGGATGTGGCGACGGCGGTGCTTACCGACGCGGAATACGAGTTGTTCGCCGAACTGGGCCGTCCGCGTCGCGTCGAAGCCGGACAACTGCTGTTCCGCCGCGGCGAGCTGGGCACCACGATGTTCGTCATCGCGCGTGGCGTGGTCGACCTGGATTTCGGCGACGACCTGGTCGGCAAGCGCCTGGGCCCCAGCGAATTCTTCGGCGAACTCGGCCTGCTGATCGGCGACCATGTGCGCAGCGCCGATGCCGTGGCGGCCAGCGACGGCCTGCTGATCGAACTGCGCCACGAGGAATTCCAGCGCCTGGTCGATCGCGACCCGGGCCTGGTGTCGTATTTCCTGCGCCGCGCGATCCTGCGCGTGGTGCTGAACGAGCAGAGCCTGATCCGCCGCCTGCGCCGTCGCAACGAGGAGCTGCAATCCGCGCTCGACAGCCTCTACGCCGCCACGCACCAGCTCAACCAGACCGAAGAGCTGGTGCGCACCGACGAGCTGACCAGCCTGTACAACCGCCGCGGCCTCACCCTGCACCTGCAGGAATGCCGCGCGCTGGGCAAGCCGGGGCAGATGGGCCTGCTGCTGGTCGACTGCGATCGCTTCAAGCAGGTCAACGACGACCACGGCCACCTCATCGGCGACCGCGTCCTGCAGGGCGTGGCCAACATCCTGCGTTCCATCGCCGGCCCGGACGACCTCGCCTGCCGCCTCGGCGGCGACGAGTTCTGCCTGCTGGTCGCCACCGACAACCCGGAAGAAGTGCTGCGCTTCGCCGAGTTCGTCGTCGCGACCGCGCAGGGACTGATGCAGATGTCGCATGGCACGCCGCTCATGTGCCCGCTCAGCGTGGGTGCCTGCCTGGTGGACCCGGCGGCGGACTGGAACGACTGGTACGCTCGCGCCGACGCGGCGCTCTACCAGGCCAAGCGCCTGGGAGGCAACCGCGTGCACTGGCACGACATGGAACTCACTTCGGCCTGAGCCCACACGGATAAGAGAGGCGCTGTGCGATGAACGACATGACCCATCGCCCGTCGATCGAGGCACCGCAGCTGCGCACGCTGCTGCTGACCGACCTGTGCGATTCCACCACGCTGATCGAGCGCATCGGCGACGTCGAAGCCGCCACGCTGTTCCGCGATCACGACCGTCTGGTGCTGGACCTGCAGCAGCGCTGGCGCGGACGCCTGATCGATCGTTCCGACGGCATGCTGCTGCTGTTCGAACGCCCCATCGACGGCTTGGGCTTCGCGCTGGATTACATGCGCGGCCTGCGCGAGATGGGCAGCGCGCGCAAGCTCGAACTCAAGGCGCGCGCCGGCCTGCACGTCGGCGAAGTGCTGACCTGGCGCAACAGCGACGAAGCCGTGCAGGTGGGTGCCAAGCCGCTGGAAGTCGAAGGCCTGGCCAAGCCGATGGCCGCACGCCTGATGGCGATGGCGCGTCCGGGGCAGATCCTGCTGTCGGCCGTGGCCGAGCCGCTCGCCCACCGCGCCGCGCGCGAACTGGGCGAGCGCGGCCAGCACCTGCTGTGGAAATCGCACGGCCGCTGGCGCTTCAAGGGCGTGCCCGACAGCCAGCAGATCTACGAAGTCGGCGAACCCGGCATCGCCCCGCTGCGCATGCCGCCGCACACGCCCAAGGCCTGGCGCGATATCCCGCTCTGGCGCCGCCCCGCGGCCCTCGCCGCAGAAGCCGCCGTCATCGCCGGCATCGGCGTGGGCGTCTGGTTCGCCACGCGTCCGGCACCGGCCATCGCGTTCAACCAGCGCGACTGGGTGGTCGTCGCCGACCTGCGCAACCTGACCGGCGACCGTCGTTACGACGACTCGCTGGAATCCGCGCTCCGCATCAGCCTGGAGCAATCCAAGCACGTGAACATCCTGTCCGATGCTCGCGTGCGCGAAACCTTGCAGCTCATGCGTCAGGCGCCGCTTGCCGAGGTCGATCGGGAACTGGCCTCAGAGGTGGCACTGCGTAGTGGTGCGCGCGCCGTGCTGTTGCCCACGGTGTCGGAGGTAGGCGGGCAGGTACAGGTCAGCGTCGAGGTGGTGGATCCGACGTCTCAGGCGACCGTGTATGCGGAGACGGCACGTGGTCGCGGGGCGGATTCAGCCATCGCCTCGGTGGGTGAAGTCAGCGCGAACCTGCGCGAGCATCTCGGCGAGGCGCTTTCCGCGATCGAGGGATCCTCCGCACCCGCCGAGAAGGTCACTACGGGCAGCCTGGATGCTATGCGCGCATTCACGCTGGGCCAGCAGGCCTACGCACTGCAGGACGTCGACGAGGCGCGCCAGCACTTCAAGCAGGCGCTAAGCATCGACGACGGATTCGCCCTGGCGCGCATCGGCTTGGCCCGTATCGAGTACTCGCAGGCCAATGTCGCCGCGGCGCAGGAGAACATGGCGGCTGCGCTGAAGGACAAGACCCGGCTTTCCGCACGCGAACGGCTCTATGCGGATGCGCAAATGTCCATGCTGGCGTGGGACACGGATTTCATCAGCAAGTGGGAAGCGCTGTACAAGCTGTACCCGGATTTCCACGTTGCCGCGTACAACATGTCGTACGCCATGCTGTATGCCAATCGATATCCCGAAGCCCTGGACTACAGTTCGCGCGCGGCCGCGGCCCAAGCAATCACCCGGCCCGCCGCACTGCACCATCGTGCCATTGCGGAAGCGGCCCTGGGCGACTTCGCCGCCGCGGATCGGGATTTTAGTGAGGTGGATAAGCTCGGCTCGCGAATGGGCGTGGTCTATCCAGTTTTCCTGAAGGCCGCACAGGGGAATTTCGACGTGGCGCGAAGCCTCCTCGCGAGAAAGATCGAGGGTGCTCCGCGGCGTGGCGAGGTCGAAAAGGCAATTGCAGGCGCGATCCTGGAAGCCGATGCGGGACGGTGGGACGAGGCAGATCGCAAGGCCCGGGACCTGCTCAAGTCGGCCGACGCCTCGATGGGACCCTTCCAATGGGTCGCTCGCAGCACGAGCCTGTCGATCATGAAGAGGACGGCTGGCAAAAGGGAAATTGGCCAGCAGGTCTCCGGCCTGCTCGAATCTGCGCAGGAGTCGCTGCCGAAGGCGAAGGGACTGGAGCGGGAGATCGTCGCCATGGCGGCCCTCTACGCCGGCTTCGTCGGTAGCGAGCTCGGGTATACCGACGCAGCCGATCGCGCCATCGAACTGGCGGCGCCCATCGCGGCCAGTTCGCCTCAACGCGCGTTGGCCAACATGATTGCGATCGTGCGGGCGAAAGAGTCGCTGCGTGCAGGCAACGCGCAGCAAGCTCTGGATGAACTCAAGTCCTTCGACCAACCGTGGTCGTTGGCGCTTACCAGGCTCGTGCGTACCCAGGCGCTGCAGGAGTTGTCAGGCACCACGGCGCCGACGTTGGATCGGACCGATCCGAAATGGCGCGGCCGTGCCTACATGGAATGGGCGGCCGAACGGCCGCCCATCGTGGAGACCCTGGCCGCGCGCTGAGTCAGCGCATGAAGATGACCCAGGTGTTGCTGGCTTCCATTTGCTTGCTGAGCAGATCCATGTTGTCACGGATGTGTTCCTTCGACGGAAGATGCGCGGCAAAGGGGGCGATTGCCGGATCCACCTGGAAACCGTACTCGGCCAGCGTGGCAACCGGATTGGCCTCAAGACGCGAGCGGAAGTCGTCGTCATCGGCAAGACGTTGAAGCAGCTCGAGGGTGTTCTTCGAAGTTGTCATGACTCTCTCGTATGTCAGTGGACTCGTGATGAGGAGGCGCAGTCGCGCCGTCATACCGCAGCCGGAGGTCGGCGGCCCGCGCTGCGGCTACTGCGCCACGCTTCGTGGACGCAGTCGTTCGTGTCGTTACATTTCCCCTGGAGATTTCTGAGTTGCGGCAGGCCCCCTGGCCCGCGCCAGCATCATGTCATGGCTGGTTCGAAGGGTGCGGGCTGCAAATGCAATTCGTGTGCCGTGTCGTCGATGATGCCCAGCCCGTTCGCGCCGATGACCACCTCGGCCAGCGGGTCGAGACCAAGTCTCGCGCCGGCGTCGGCGTCGTTGATCGCTGCGGTATAGAACGCACCCAGACCCTGGTCGGCGGCCAGGAGATAGAAGGTCTGGCTGAGGTGTCCAGAATCAAGCAGCAGCGCCTTGTAGGCTTTCGGATGCCGCCGGTACTTCCAATGGTGACGGTCCACGCGGCCCACGTGGAATACCAGCGCCTGCGCCTGCGAGAAGTACGACTGTCCGACGGTCAGTGACGTGGCCAGCCTGCGTGCCTCGTCCTCATCGAGGGGGGTCAGCAGCGACAGGGCGTGTTGCTCGCTTGAGTAGTGATAGAAGCCGGGCTTGATCCCCTCGACCTTCATGACGAGGGGATAGGCCTCTATCGGATGCAGTGCGCCGCCTGAAGGACTGGTCCGCCGAATCGCCACGACGCCTGGTGCAAGCTCCTGCAGGCCTTGAGCGCCGAATGTCCCGTGAAGCAGGTGGCCTAAATCGCGCAACGGCAGGGGGCGCGATGCATCGAAATGTCGCGTGGTGCGTCGCGAGCGAAGCGCCTCCCAGAGGTGCCCCTCCAGACGCTCGCGCGGTAGCGGAGCAGTGGCGATGGCGTCTGTCCGTCCATGGAAATGGGAAGGTACCGGCCCGTGCGCCTGCGTGGCCGCGATCAGGCGTTCGCGATGAGCTTGGTCGTTATGGTCCCGGGTCCCTTCATCGCTCATCACGCCGCTCCAACGCGAGTGTGCGTGATAGACCGCCGCCAAGGGATGCCAGCCGATTTCCCTGAGCCGTGCCTCACCCTCCCGGAGCGTTGCCATGCCTGCCTCGTCCGAATCGCTTATCACGGCGCCGCGCTGGATGAGCGCCAAGACGTCGTCCTTGGTGGCCAGTCCAAGTCTGGTCAGCTCATCGACCTCGTGCCATTGCGTCGAGGTCAAGCGCGCGATGATGGCGAGCTGATCGGGGGTTAGGACAACCCGCCGCCCCGTCACCGCGCAGAGCAGATGGACGCCGACTGAAGGATCCAGCCGCAGCTCGCCGCGCAGGAGCTGCGCGATGTCGGGGACGAGAGCATCCCCGATCTCGATGAGGCATGGGTCTGGGCGACGAATCTTCATCTCCCGAGTATGCCCGCAGGAGGTTGCGCGCATGCTTCGTACGCCGTGGCGCCGGCATGGTCGACCGACCCGCCCGCTGGATACCCATCCGCCCGTTTCTACACTCAGGCGGATGGCGTCCCCGGCAGAACGGCCATCGGCGCTATTTGACATTTTTTGGCCATCGACAGTGCTTAATCTGCCGTTGTATGGTGGGTGCTCGCCAAATGGAGCGTCAAGAATGGGTGCTCTTCGCCTCCTGCCCGCGTCTGTATTGGGGCTGATCCTCTGCGCGTCCGCAGCATTCGCCTCGACGGACCGCGACGCATTGCTTATCGATGACATCCGCGCCCAGCAGAGCGAGATCCGCGCCGGCGTGGAGTCGCGCAGTGGACCCTACAAGAGCCTGAGTGATGCGCAACGCAATGAACTGCTGAGCAGGCAGGGACGCATGTTGCGGACGCTGGAGGGCAAGCAATCCATTGAAGAGCTCAGCGAGCAGCAGCGGGTCGACGTCTTCAACACGCTGGAATGGATCGAGGGCGTGGTCAACAACAGCGAGGACGAGCGCATGGTGTGCGAACGCAGGCCGATCCTCGGGAGCCATCGCAAGGAGCGCGTCTGCAAGACGGAAGCGCAATGGGCCCGCGAGCGTGAGGCCGCGCGTAGGGCACTGGAAGCGCGTGGCGCCTGCCCGGACTGCAAGACGAACTGAGGCAGCTCTGCCGCCTCTGCCAGGGTATCGATCGGCCCCCGCCGGGAGCCAAGGCCCGTACATACGTGAAGCTGGCACCGACTCATCGGCAGTCGATGGTTCGTGTCGCTTCAGCACCATCGCAGGCGAACTTCGACCGGCCGAACTGACGCAGTGATCGCCACTACGCCGACCGGGACGCCCGATCCGCGCAGCGGTAGTTGATCGCCTCGGTGAGGTGGGCGGTGCGGATCGCATCGGACCCGCCGAGGTCCGCGATGGTGCGGGCTACGCGCAGGATCCGGTGCATCGAACGCGCCGAGAGCTGGAGGGCTTCCACCGCGCGCTCCAGCAGCGCCTGGTCGCTCTCGCCCAGCCGACAGTGGGCGGCGGTCTCGGCCTGGTTGAGGTTGGCGTTGGGCTTGCCGGCGCGCGCGTGCTGGCGTTCGCGCGCCTGCACGACCCGCGAGCGGATGGTTGCACTGGCCTCGCCCGGTGCCGCGTCGGTGCGCAATTCCGATGGCGCCAGGCGTGGGACTTCGACATGCAGGTCGATGCGGTCGAGCAGGGGGCCGGAAATGCGGGCGCGATAACGCCGGACCGCATCCATGCTGCAGCGGCAGCGGCCGGACGCATCGCCCGCCCAGCCGCACGGGCAGGGATTCATCGCGGCGACCAACTGGAACCGCGCGGGAAATTCCGCGCTGCGTGCCGCGCGCGAAACAGTTACCACCCCGGATTCCAGCGGCTCACGCAACACTTCCAGCGCGCGACGGTCCCACTCGGGCAGTTCGTCGAGGAAGAGCACACCCTGGTGGGCCAGCGAGATTTCCCCCGGACGCGGCTGCGCGCCGCCGCCGACCAGCGCCACCGCGCTGGCGGTGTGATGCGGCGCGCGGAACGGACGTTCGCGCCAGCGGGTCGGATCGAGCCCGCGCCCGCTGACGGAAGCGATGGCGGCCGCCTCCAGCGCTTCGTCTTCGGTTGCCTCAGGCAGCAGTCCGGGCAGGCGCGAGGCCAGCAAAGTCTTGCCACAGCCGGGCGGGCCGATCAGCAGCAGGTGGTGGCTGCCGGCCGCGGCGATCTCCAGCGCGCGGCGTGCATGCGCCTGGCCGCGCACATCGGCCATATCGGCGGAGGCGACGGCTGCAGTCGCGACGGATGGTGTCTCAGCCTGGGGAAGCGACTTCCGGCCGTCGAGTTGCCCGCACACTTCGAGAAGGGTGCGCGCGGTGCGGACTTCGCAGCGGCTCGCCAGCGCGGCCTCGGCGCCATTGCCCAGGGGCACGATGAGGCGGCGGCCGTCGTGCGCCGCGGCCAATGCGGCGGGAAGCACGCCGTCGACCGGTCGCAGTTCACCGGTCAGTCCGAGCTCCCCGAGGAACTCCCAGCCTTCCAGTGCCTCGCGCGGCACCTGCCCGCTGGCGGCGAGGATGCCCAGTGCGATGGGCAGGTCGAAGCGCCCTCCCTCCTTCGGCAGATCGGCGGGCGCCAGGTTGATGGTGATGCGGCGGGCCGGGAACTCGAACTGTGCGCACAGGATCGCCGCGCGCACCCGGTCCTTCGCCTCGCGCACGGCCGCCTCCGGCAGACCGACGATGGACATCGCCGGCAGCCCGCCTGCCAGATGCACTTCCACGCGCACCGTAGGCGCGCGCACGCCCGTTCGTGCACGGCTGTGCACGAGTGCCAGGTTCATCGGGAAACTCAGCGCTGTGCGGAACCGCGGCCGAGCTGGGCCTCGAGTTCGGCGACGATGCGCTGCAGTTCGTCGACCTTCTCGCGCGTGCGCAGCAGCACCGCGCGCTGCACTTCGAACTCCTCGCGCGTCACCAGGTCCAGCTTGGCCAGCCCGGACTGGAGGATCGCGCGGAAGTTCTCCTGCAGTTCCTTGCGGCTTTCGCGCAGGCCCGGCGGGACCAGCGTGCTGAGGCGGCGGGCCAGGTCGTCGATGGGGTTCAGGTCGATCATGGGGAAGAAATCCTCCGGCGAAGCCCGAAAGCGTGCGAGGCCGGCCGTGAGGACGCCGTCGGCCAGGGCCGCTGCGGCGTGTGGGGGAAGTCCGAGCAAGACCGCATCACTCTAACGCAAGGGCACCGTCTCGGCATCGTGTTCGCTATCCTCCCGCCGTCACCAGGGAGATGCAGCGATGAAGATGGTCATGGCGGTGATCAAGCCGTTCAAGCTCGACGACGTGCGCGAGGCGCTCGCCGAGGCCGGCGTGGCCGGCATCACCGCCACCGAGGTCAAGGGCTTCGGCCGGCAGAAAGGCCATACCGAGCTCTACCGCGGTGCCGAGTACGTAGTCGACTTCCTGCCCAAGATCAAGTTGGAGGTCGCCGTCACCGACGAACAGGTCGACACGGTGGTGGAAGCCATCATGAAGGCCGCAGGCACGGGCAAGATCGGCGACGGCAAGATTTTCGTGTGGGACCTGGAGCGCGCCGTGCGCATCCGCACCGGCGAGATGGACGCCGACGCGCTCTGAGCGTCCTCCTGCGTTATGCCGACGGCCGTGAGGCGAACCTGGGCGATCGCGTCGACATCGACGCTGATCGCCGTGGGCATGTCGTCGCCTGCCTCGACCGCGACGACTACGCTGCGGAGTATCCCGCCGCGGAATGGCGCTATCTCGAACGCGGCCTGCTGGTCGAGACCGACTCCGGCGGGCTCGTCCACTATCCGGACGCCGGCGTGGAAGGTTTCGAACTGCTCCGCCGCGACGATTAGCCGCTGCGGCCCTTGAAGCGCCGATAGACCCGCTTCCATCCGGTGCGGATGGCCTCGACCCACCCCGGCGGAGCCATCGCGGCGGCTTCCTGCCGGCTCGGCGGCTGTCCGGTGATGCGCTGGCGCATCTTGAGGACGTTGGCCAGATCGCTGCGGCGCAGCTCACGCACGGGTGGCAGCCAGCGCAGCCAGCGCGGCGTGCGCACGGCGGAGGCGAAATCGATCAGTACCGGTGTGCCACCCGAGATCAGCACATTGGCCGGATGCAGGTCGTTGTGGGTGATGCCGGCGTCGTGCAGTGCCGCCACTGCGCCACGCAATTGCTGGAACACTGCGGCGCCCGCTTCGATGGTTGCCTCGCCCGGCGCGACGCCGGGAATGAACTCGATCCCCAGCGCGAGCCCGCCGATGGTGCCGAGCAGCGCGGGCGCGTGCCGCCATCCGCGCAGCAATCGCAGCACACGCGCTTCGCGACGGACCAGCAAACGTGCCAGCGGCGATAGTGGCGTCCAGCGGTATCGACCGTAGTCCTTCACCACGGCCGGGCGGCCGTCCACGTCGATGACGTAGACGTCGGGTTCGAGGAGGCGTTCGCCGCGTTTCAGAACGCGGCCCGTCGGCGGCAGCACGCGCTGGCCGGGCGGCAGGAGCATCAGGTTCATGGGCGGGTCCGGCGACGCGCGTCGTGCTCTGGGGGAGGGCGGCGCGGGGTGGAACTGAAAACCGGAAGTTCCGGTTAGCGAAATTCTAACGAGCGTTCGCGCCTGATCGACCGCCGCAGGCCGCACGCAGTGTTCCGCCTGCGCGCCACGATGCGCATGATCATCGCGCCCGAAACGAAAAAGCCCCGCACTTGGCGGGGCTCTCCTGCGAAGCGCGGAAGGTTACTCGCCCAACGCGGCCGCCACGAACGGCGGCAGCGAAGCCGCCCCCTGATGGATGTCGGCGGTGTAGTACTTCGTTTCGAACGACTTGCCGCGTGCGTCGGCTTGGCGGAAGTCGAAGCCCTTCCCCTTGCGCGCCAGCGTGCAGCTCCACCAGCCGGTCGGATAGCACGGCTGCGGGAACGCCAGCGTCTGGAACGTGGTGAAGCCGGCCTTGCCCATCTCGGCACGCATTTCCTTGATGAGGTCCAGCAGCATCAACGGCGATTCGGACTGCTGCACGAGGATGCCGTCGTCCTTCAGCGCGCGGAAGCAGCTTTCGAAGAACGCCTTGTTGAACAGGCCCTCGGCCGGGCCGACCGGGTCGGTGGAGTCCACGATCACCACGTCCAGCGAGTTGGGCTCGGCGTTCTTCACGTACGCGATGCCGTCGTCGAACAGCAGCGTGGCGCGCGGATCGTCGTTGGCGTCGCACAGCTCCGGGAACCACTTCTCGGCCATGCGCGTGACCTGCTCGTCGATATCGCACTGCACCGCGCGCTGCACGCCCGGGTGCTTGAGCACCTCGCGCAGCGTGCCGCAGTCGCCGCCGCCGATGATGACAACGCGCTTAGGGTTCGGGTGCGTGAACAGCGCCGGGTGCGACATCATCTCGTGGTAGAGGAAGTTGTCGCGCGTGGTGAGCATCACCGCGCCGTCGATGAGCATGAGGTTGCCCCAGTCGGTCGTCTCGAAGATCTCGATCTTCTGGAACGGCGACTGCACTTCATCGAGCTTGCGGGTGATCCGGTAACCGATGGCCGAGCCGGTGTGCTCGAAGTTCTCGTACTGCCAGGTGGGTTCGCTCATGGCGGTTTCTGCGATCTCGTGGCCGGGGGCGGCAAACGCCCGAGTGTAGCGGACGCACCGGAACGCCCGGTCAGCGCCGACCGGCGCGGCTGTGGACACCCTGGCGGACGCGGGGACGGCGTCGCCGGCAGCGTTCTGTGGCCGCGCCTGCCGACGCCGGCCGCACGACGTCGTCGATCCGCCGCG
>NZ_DASRTS010000066.1:0-20703 GCF_035655815.1 Lysobacter sp. | reverse complement strand
CCGAAGGCGTGGCCATCGGCCCGATCCTGATGGGCCTGGACAAGCCGGCGCACATCCTCACTCCGGCGTCCACGCCGCGACGCGTGGTCAACATGACCGCCATCGCCGCGGTGGACGCCCAGATCCGCGCCTCGCTGGGCGCCACGGGGTAGGCCATGGCACAGGGCAAGGACTCGGCGGAGGTCATGGATCGTCCTCGGGTTTCAGTCCTGTTGCTGAGTTACCGCGACGCGGATTACATCCGCGACGCCATCGCCGGCGCGTTCGCGCAGACGGTGCCGTGCGAGATCGTCATCTCCAACGATGCCTCCGACGACGCCACGCATGAGATCGCCTGCGCGATGGTCGCGACCTACGACGGTCCGCATCGCGTCACGGTGCGTCGCAACGTCCGCAATCTGGGCGTCGCCGCGCACTTCAACGAGGTGATGCCACTGGCGCGCGGCGAGATCATCGTGATGATGGCCGGCGACGACATCGCCGATCCGGACCGCGTCGCCGCCATCGTGCGCGCTTTCGACGAGTCGCCCACCGCAATGGTGCTGGGCAGCGACTTCGAGTGCATCGACTCGGCCGGCCAGCCAATGGCGATGCGTTTCCGCCAGCGCCCGGAACGCTTCGGCCTGGACTATTTCGTCGAATGCGGCCGCCTGATCGGCCTGCTTGGCGCCACGCTCGCTTTCCGCCGCGAAGTGTTCGACCGTTTCGGCCCGCTGCGCGGTCCCATCGAGGACAACGCGCTGACGTTGCGAGGCGCGCTGCTCGGCGACTGCCTGTGCCTGCGCCAGCCGCTGGTGCGCTACCGCCGCCACGCGGGCAGCGTCAGCAGCATCGTGTTCGCGCGCGAGGAACCGAAAGAAGTCGCCTTCCGCCGCCGCTACGAACGCATGGTCGCGTTCTATGGCGGCACCGCGGACGACCTGGAGGAGTGCCTTAAGGCCGTGCCGGAACTTCCGGCCGCGCGCCGTCGCATCGCGCGCCAGATCCTGACCATGTACCGCCTGGAAGCGGCCGCGCGCGCCGCGCTGCTCGACGGCCCACGCCATCGCTGGCTGCTGCCGATCCTGCGCGGCCTCGGCAGCCCCGGCATGCGCCGCAAGAGCAGCGAGCGTCTGCTGAAATTGCTCGTGCCGAGGCGCTGGTTCGGGTTGCACGCCTGACGGGTGGGTAATAACCGTTAGCTCTGAGCGTAGGCCTGCAGGGCCGAAGTCCAACGGCTGAGGCGCGGAAGGCTCAACCGAGCCTACAACCGCCTCACGTCTGCACATGCCCATCCAGCCCACGCACGCATCGCGTCGCATGCGTGGCGATGGTCTCGGCGAGCAGCCGGTCGTTCGGGATCGCACCGTTCGGAATGATGCCATCCGGCCAGCGCGTCGGGTGCCAGAGGTGCACCGCGAGTCCCGCGTAGCGCAGCAGGCGTCGTTCAACGCCGGAATGACGCAGGCGCGTGACCAGGTCGTCGTCTTCTCGTCCCCAGCCCTCGTAGCGTTCGTCGAAACCGTTGACGCGTTCCAGGTCGTGCCGCCACACGCCCAAGTTGCAGCTCATCGCGACGCCGCGCGACGGCTTGCGCGCCTTAATCGCCGCCACCGGCGGCACACGGAAGGCATGGCGTGCCTTCAGTTCGCCCTTCACGAACGGCGCCATCGGCATGCGCGGCGAGAACCGAACGCCGCCGCCGTCGAGCAGCCGCTGCGACTCCTCGCGCGACGCGTTCAAGCGGCCGCCCTGCAGGTAACTGCCTTCGCGCGCCAGCGCCAGATGGTCGGCCACGAACGACGGATGCAGCACCATGTCGCCGTCGACGAAGATCACGTACTCGCCGCGACTGGCGGCGATGCCCAGGTTGCGTACGCGCGCTGCACGGAAGCCGATGTCCTCCTGCCACGCATGACGCAGCGGTACCGGGAAATCGCGCGCGAGTCCTTCGACCATTCGCGCCGTGTCCTCGCGCGAACCGTCGTCGGCCACCACCACGTCCAGCGGGCGCGTGCGTTGCCGCGCAATGCTGTGCAGGCACAGCGCCAGCGCCTCTTTCCAGTTGTAGGTCGTGACGACCAGGCTCGCGGTGGGCAAGGCGCATCTCCGGCGGATGCGCGGATTCTAGTGCACCGTCTAGATGCACCGATCTAGCGGCCGGTGGAGCCGCCTCCGTTCCAACCAAGGCCCACGGTAAAACCGCGTCCGAGGCCCGGCTCGAAATACCGGGCGTTGCCCTCGTTCACGATCACCGAACCCACGTAGTCGCGGTCCAACAGGTTGTCCACGCGCGCGAAGGCGTGCCAGCCCGATGCCGCTGCGCGCCACTGCAGGCGTAGCGCGAACGCGGCGTAGCCGGGCGAGGCGTCGGTGTTGCGGTCGTCGGTAGGCACGCCGTCGCTGGCGCGCGCCTCCAGCGCGGCGACGGTGCGACCGTCGCGCGTGTTCCAGGCGAGCTCGGCGTAACCGTCCGCGCGCGGGATGCCCGGAATGCGATTGCCCGCGTCCACCGTCTGCACCTGCTCCACGCCGCCACTGAGCACGCGGTACTGGAAGTCCTGCGTGAACCGCGCGCGCAGCCAGTTCACGCTCAGCGCGTACGACCACTGCGGATGCAGGCGTCCGTTGAACCCGGCTTCGATGCCTTCGCGACGCGTGCGCCCGGCGTTGGCATAGCTGGCGCGACCGCCGCGATTGTCGGCCGGCACGATCTCGTCGTCGCCGTCGATGCGGTACGCCGCCACGCTGACGTCGCCCGGCGCGAAGCGCCAGCGCAGGCCGAGCTCGGCACTGTCGAAATGCGCCGGCTGCAGCGCGGTGTTGAAACCGGCCGAGCCGTCGGGCCGGTAGGCCAGTTCCGTCACCGTCGGTGTCTCGAAACCGCGCCCCAGGCTGGCGTACACCTCTCCATCGCCGAAGCTGCGCGCCGCGCCCAGTGCGGCTGCGGTTTCGTGGTAATCGAGGCGGCCGCTGTCGTCACCATTGCCGGGCGCGATGTAGTGATCGTCGGATTCGAAGCGCATGCGTGCGTGGCGCACCGCGCCCAGCAGCGTCCAGTCCTCGGCCGGGCGCAGTTCGCCAAGCACGAAGGCCTCGTTGCTGCGGATGCGGTTGTCCTCGTCGCGCCGCAGCCGGCCGCGTACGCCCAGCTGGTCGCCGACGAAGTTCTCGTAGCCGCGCCGGTCTTCCTTCAGCCAGCCGCTCTCGATGCCCAGCGTCAGCGCACCGCGATCGAAGCTCCAGCGATGACCCGCGTCCACGCCGGCCGACGTGCGGCCCAGGTCGATCACGCCACCGGCGCTGCTGGGCGCGCGCTGCGCGACCACCGGGATCGACAGGAACTGCACCACGTCGCGCGCCACGCCGTAACCGCCGATCCAGTACTCGCGACCCGGTGCGTATGCGTCTTCCCAGCGTGCACCGACCTGCGCGTTGTCGATCTTCTTGCGCGTGTCGAAGATTGAAGCCACCGGATCGGTTCCGTGCGGATCGCGTTCCCACTGCGCGCGCGTCAGGCCCAGCGGATCGTCGGTGTACGGCTGGCTCAGCCCGCCCGCCACGATGCGCAGACGCGAATCGGCATCGGGCGACCATTGCGCCACCGCATCCAGTTGCGTGCGTTCGGCCGAACTGTGCGGGCGCTCGCCGTCGGTGGTGAACCAGCTGCCCAGCGCCCGCCAGCGCCACGCATCGTCGTCGCTGCCGCTCTCGATTCCCGCCGCCACGCGCGCGCTGGAATGCGAGCCGATCCAGCCTTCCACTTCCGCTTCGCGGTCGCCATCCAGTGCGGTTTCGCCGACGATCGCGCCGCCCGCCGCGTTGCCGTACTGCAACGCCAGCGGCCCGCGCAGCACCTGGATGCGGTCGAGCGCGCTCAGCGGAAAACTCGCCGCCTGGCCCTGGCCATCCAGTGCGGACGACGGAATGCCATCGACGATCAGCTTGATCCCGCGGATGCCGAACGTGGACCGCGCACCGAAGCCGCGGCTCTGGACCTGCAGGTCCTGCGCATAGTTCTGGCGATCCAGCACCGTGATGCCCGGCGCGCGCACCAGCGATTCGGCCAGCGACACCTGCCGTTGCCCGTCGCGAAGCGTGTCGCCGTCCAGCACGCTGACCGACCCGGGAAAGCGCGACAGCGGCTGCTCGCTGCCCAGCACCTGCACGCGGTCCAGCGTGGTGGGCGAGGGGGCCTGCTGCGCGCGGGCCTGGACGCCCAGGCTGAGCGCGATGGCCGCGGCGAGCGCCGCAACCGCGGCCGGTTTTCGTTCAACACGCCGTGAAGGGATGCACACGGCCCGATCGCTAACGTGTCGCCGGGCGTCCTGATGAGGTGGGGTCATGAAAGCCGCAATCCGCGCAGTGCTAATGCTGGCCATTGTCGCCGTGCCCGTCGTCATCTGGGCGCAAACGACGCAGGCGCCGGTCACACCGCCCGTTGCGGCAACCCCGCCGGCCCCGCCCGTGATCGTCGAAGCACGTCCCGTCGACCCGCTACCGCTGGACCTGGATGGCGACGGCGTGGTCACCGCAGACGAACACGCCGCCGGCGCCCGCTCGCTGTTCGAGCACATGGACCTGAACCACGACAACCGCGTCACCCGCGAGGAAATGGCCACCTTCCAGCGCCAGCTCCTCGGCGCAGCGCTGCCGCCGCGCGCACCGTAAGGCCACGGCGAACCGATCCGGCGATCAACGGCTGGCAACCAGGTCGCTCACTGTTCAGAAGGCCGAACTCCGACCCCGAACCCCGTTCGCCCTGAGCGTAGGCCCGCAGGGCCGAAGTCGAAGGGTGAGCGGTCCGTCGGTCATCGATCACGGTGCGCGCCCTTCAAGGCACCGGCCTCCCTTCTCCCCTTGTGGTGTGGCGATCGAAGGGAGTGCCGGGCTGGGAAGGGCCCGAAGATCGGAAGAAGTGAGCCAGCCTTGAGCCCCTCTCCCCATGGGAGAGGGGTTGGGGTGAGGGTCGGCGAAGTCGCAGTGGCCAACTGCAACGCTACGCCGAGATCCTCATCCGCACCCAACCCAGCGACGACAACGCCACGCCCGCAGCCCCGTAGGAGCCAGCTTGCTGGCGACCACTTCGAGGCCCCGGCTGCGCAATGGTCGCCAGCAAGCTGGCTCCTACACAGGCGCGTGCAGCACTCGTAGGGCGGGTTACAACCCGCCGCTTTCGGCGCGCAACGCCTGGCCGTCGACGCATTCACTCCGTTGCCCCTCACCCCAACCCCTCTCAGCCCTGCACTCCCTACGGTCGCCGTGGGAGAGGGGCTCGGATTCCTTTCTGTCGCTCCCAGCCACGCAGGGCGGACTCTCAGCCCGCCACTTTCCACAGGCCCAACGCGAAAGCCGGCGGTTTGAAGCCCGCCCGCGCCATGGCGAGCTCAAACCGCATCGCGCGACAACCGCCACGTCCGGTAGCCCCCGTAGGAGCCAGCTTGCTGGCGACCACTTCGAGGCCCCGCTGCGCAAACGGTCGCCAGCAAGCTGGCTCCTACACAGGCGCCGCGCGGAACACGCGCCCGACACCCACTCCATTCGCCCGCGTAGGGAAATCCCCGTCGCAATCCGCCTTTCGTAGCAACGCTGCGGCCCATCCGGCGCGGCCGGCTAGCGCGGTCGCCCTGTTAGAATCGAGGCTCTAATCCCCGCCCCACACGAGGCGCGGCCAATAGGGGCCGCGATACGCATGACGTCTCTTCACGCTGTGATCAACGACCTGCTGCAGAACGACCCGGATCCGACCGAGACCCGCGAGTGGATCGAGTCCATCCAGGCCGTCATCGAGCGCGACGGCGCCGATCGCGCCCACCGCCTGCTCGAAGGCATGGTCGAGGTCACCCGCCGCGCCGGCGCGCACCTGCCGTTCTCGCCGACCACCGAATACATCAACACCATTCCCGCGCACCTGGAGGCCAAGAGCCCCGGCGACCACGCGATGGAATGGCGCATCCGCTCCATCATCCGCTGGAACGCGCTGGCCATGGTCGTGCGCGCCAACCGCAAGCCGGGCGACCTGGGCGGCCACATCGCGTCCTTCGCATCCGCCGCCACGCTGTATGACGTGGGCTTCAACCACTTCTGGCGCGGCCCGGAAGGCGACCACCCCGGCGACGTCATCGGCGTGCAGGGCCACAGCTCGCCGGGCATCTACGCCCGCTCGTTCCTGGAAGGCCGCATCAGCGAATCGCAGCTCGACAACTTCCGCATGGAAGTCGACGGCCGCGGCATCTCGTCCTACCCGCACCCCTGGCTGATGCCGGACTACTGGCAGGTGCCCACCGTGTCCATGGGCCTGGGCCCGCTGGCCGCCATCTACCAGGCGCGCAACTGGAAGTACCTGGAAGGCCGTGGCCTGCTGCCCAAGACCGACCGCAAGGTATGGGCGTTCCTGGGCGACGGCGAGACCGACGAACCCGAATCCCTCGGCGCCATCTCGGTCGCCGGCCGCGAAGGCCTGGACAACCTGGTCTTCGTCATCAACTGCAACCTGCAGCGCCTGGACGGCCCGGTGCGCGGCAACGGCAAGATCATCCAGGAGCTGGAAGGCCAGTTCCGCGGCGCCGGCTGGAACGTGATCAAGACCATCTGGGGCAGCTACTGGGATCCGCTCCTGGCGCGCGACACCGCCGGCAAGCTGCGCCAGCTGATGATGGAAACCGTCGACGGCGAGTACCAGAACTGCAAGGCGTTCGGCGGCAAGTACACGCGTGAGAACTTCTTCAACAAGTACCCCGAGACCGCGCAGCTGGTCGCCAACCTGTCCGACGACGACATCTGGCGCCTCAACCGCGGCGGCCACGACCCGCACAAGGTCTACGCCGCGTACCACGAAGCGGTGAACACCAAGGGCATGCCCACCGTCATCCTGGCCAAGACGGTCAAGGGCTACGGCATGGGCGCGGCCGGTGAGTCGCTCAACCCAACGCACCAGACCAAGAAGCTCGACGACGAAGCCGTCCGCATCTTCCGCGACCGCTTCAACATCCCGGTGACCGACGCGCAGCTGGCCGACGGCAAGGTGCCGTTCTTCCACCCGGGCGAGAAGTCGCCGGAAGTCGAATACATGATGGAGCGCCGCAAGGCGCTGGGCGGCTTCCTGCCGCAGCGCCGCCGCAAGGCCAGCCAGTCGCTCGACGTGCCCAAGCTGGAAGCCTTCGACCGACTGCTCAAGAGCACCGGCGACCGCGAGATCAGCACCACCATGTCGTTCGTGCAGGCGCTCAACATCATCCTGCGCGACAAGCAGGTCGGCCCGCGCTGCGTGCCCATCGTCGCCGATGAGGCGCGCACCTTCGGCATGGAAGGCCTGTTCCGCCAGATCGGCATCTACGCCCCGCACGGCCAGAAGTACAAGCCGGTCGACCGCGACCAGCTCATGTACTACCGCGAGGATGCGGCGGGTCAGGTGCTGGAAGAAGGCATCACCGAGGCCGGTGCGTTCTCCAGCTGGATGGCCGCGGCCACCAGCTACAGCACCAACGACCTGCAGATGCTGCCGTTCTACATCTACTACTCGATGTTCGGCTTCCAGCGCATCGGCGACAGCGCCTGGCAGGCGGCGGACATGCGCGCGCGCGGCTTCCTGCTGGGCGCCACCGCCGGCCGCACCACGTTGAATGGCGAAGGCCTGCAGCACGAGGACGGCCACAGCCACCTGCTGTCCAGCGCCATCCCCAACTGCCGCAGCTACGATCCCACCTTCGGCTTCGAAGTCGCGGTGATCCTGCAGCACGGCATGCAGCGCATGCTCACCGAGCAGCAGGACGAGTACTACTACATCACCCTGATGAACGAGAACTACGCCCACCCGGACATGCCGGAAGGCGCGGCCGAAGGGATCATCAAGGGCATGTACCTGCTCAAGGACGCCGGCAAGCCCAAGAAGGGCGAACTGCGCGTGCAGCTCATGGGCAGCGGCACCATCCTGCGCGAAGCCATTGCCGCGGCCGAACTGCTGGACAAGGACTTCGGCGTCACCGCCGACATCTGGTCCTGCCCCAGCTTCACCGAGCTGGCCCGCGACGGCGAAGACGCCATCCGCTTCAACCGCCTCAACCCGGAAGCCAAGGACGCGCGCAAGCCGTACGTCACCGCCCTGCTGGAAGGCCGCCAAGGCCCGGCGATCGCCGCCACGGACTACGTGCGCACCTACGCCAACCAAATCCGCGAGTTCGTGCCCATGAAGTACACGGTGCTGGGCACCGACGGCTTCGGCCGCAGCGACACCCGCGCCAACCTGCGCCGCCACTTCGAAGTCGACCGCTACTACATAGCCCACGCCGCCATCGCGGCCCTGGCGGCGGAAGGCAAGATGACCGGCAAGGATGTCGCCCGCGCGATCAAGCAGTACAAGATCGACGGGGAGAAGCCGAATCCGATTGGGGTTTGATGTTCGCAAAAAATAGATGGGCGGCCTCGGGCCGCCCATTTTTTTAACGCTTTAGCGAGGGACACGCTATGACTGATAACGAAGATCTAGAAGTTGAAGACACCGACTCGGCTGACGACGAGGCATTCATTACATATGAGATTGCCGCATACCCGGCGGACTACACCCTAAGTGTAATCGATGAGATGTGGCGCCACGGCGACATCACCGTGCCAACCTTCCAAAGGAAATTTGTCTGGTCGATAAAGCAGTCGTCATTACTCATCGAGAGCTTGCTCATGGGGCTTCCAGTTCCTCAAGCCTTCTTCTACGTTGAGTCCGACAGCAGAAACTTGGTGATCGACGGCCTGCAGCGAATCATGTCGATCGTCTATTTCTTGAAGGGCTACTTCGGGGAGGAGAGCTATCAAGGTAAGAAGACGGTATTTCGGTTGACCGGTCTTAGTGAGCGCAGTCCGTACTTCAAGAAGACTTATGAGGAACTTGGCGAAGCGGACAAGCGAAAGTTAAGAAACCGCGTTCTCCGAGTCATCAACATCAAGCAGATCGGTCCGAAAGACGACAATACGAGCGCCTACCACATCTTTGAGAGGCTCAACACAGGCGGAACACCATTGACCGCGCAAGAAATTAGGCATTGCGTGTTTCACGGCGCCTTGGTCGATTGTCTATCGGAGCTCAACAAAGATGCCAACTGGCGGAAGATTCTTGGGAAGACCGCACTCGATAAACATCAAAAGGATGTGGAGTTAGTTTTGCGCGTACTTGCCGTCGCAACGCGTGGTGACAGCTATGAGAAGCCCATGAAGGAGTTTCTCAATGTAACAATGGAAGAGAATAAGGATGCCGACAAAGAGAGCGTAAAGACATTTATTTCCTCTTTTCCTGTGGTTGCAAGTAGAGTCCTTTCCGCTCTGGGCGAGAAGCCGTTCAACATCCGCGGAAGAGTGAACGCATCAGCACTAGACGCTGTGATGGGGACGCTAATGACCATCCCAGATCAAATTCCTAGCAATCTTGGAGAAAGATTTCAGGCGCTCCTTCGCGATCCGGAGTTTGATGAAACGTTATCAGTGAGCACTAGTGACACTGCAGTTGTGAAAAGGCGTCTCGCTGCGGTACGACGACACCTTCTTCCAGGCTAACGGGCATGGCTTACAAGGAGCACTTTCGTCTGGTCGACGACGTTGCTGGGCACTTCGATGCGGCGGTGGGGGCAGTCGACGCGTTTCTACAGAGTAGATACGTCGGGTTCTATGCTGTCGCGGCTGCGGCTGTTATCGAGCTTGCGCTTAAGGAAATCGTTGTTGACTTTGCTTCGCGCAATCACCACTTATTTGGTGATTACGTGGAATCGAAATATCAGCGGATTAACGGGCGCGTGAAGCTGGAGGATATCGTTAAAGAGCACTTGAAGCCGTTCGGTAAATCGTACCAAAAGCGGTTTGAGAAGCTGCTTAAGCGAGTAGATAAGTCACACATCGCAAAAAATTCCTTCTCCGTCAAACTTTCGTACGACGCCCTCTTTACTTGTAGGCACCAATTCTCTCACGAGGGGAGTGTGCCAACGAACTCTGGATACGAGGACGTCAAACGAGGGTTTGAGGCTGGTAAGGTCGTAATGGCGTGCCTTGCCAAGGTCTTGGGGCGGACTGCCTAAATTTGTGCGTTACGCGTCGTCACCTCTTAGGAAAAGGCATGACGCTTATGCAAGTCACTCCAGAGCAGCGTTGGGATGCGCTCTGTGCCCGATCTTCCCTCGACGCTGGAGCCTCGCTACGGATAGTGCTTAACCAGAGAGATGAAGGCGGAAAAGGTCATTAGTTCTGGACGGACTGCTTTTGGATATTTGCCGTGCAGTTCTGCAGGAACAACAAGCGTTACGCCTGCATCGCGCATCTCTTGGAATTGGTTGAGCGACACGCCTTCTTGCAGCGTTAGCAGGTGTTTGCGTGGAATTAGATCCGCTTCATTCAAAATCTGCCGCCAGCGATCTTTGCAAGTGGTCTTCGCCGCGAGCATCCAAAGAGGCTTGCGGTGATGGCGATAATCCTCGGATGAAGGGAAAAGGAAGTCCGGTCTCTTATTCCGCTCGGAAATTTCTCCATGCGAGAACTTGACTGACTCTTCAGTAAGGATCCCTTTGACATGCAGCTCCAAGGATCGACCCGACCGACTTTTCCGGCGGTTGTTGATTGTGTGGCTGTACTCAATGAACTCGTCGATGCTCTGAAATCCGAGCTGGACACGTGGGAGCACGTGCAGGCTCTCTATCGACCGGAACATCTCAAACTCACAGTTCCGCCTTGCAATCAGCCGTTCGTCCGCCGACTGATGATGGCACGGACGCAACTCGACGCATTTCCGAACAATCTCTTCTCCCGTCGGAAACTGATGAAGCCAACCCGCGGGTATGGTTCCCGGAGTCAGCGAGCAACTTCCTGGGCCGATCGCCGAAATCGCCTCCCTGGCCAAAATTGATACAAGTAATGGGCGGCCAGGATCCACGACGCCGACGCGCTCGATCAACAGTTCCTCTTCTGGGACGGAGCAAACCCAAGCGGAGACATGGTCCGCGTCTGCATCTGTTGGCTTTCGAAACGCAAAAACCGTGACGGATCCCGTCGAGTCCGGATCAAGAACGGGTGACGACCGACCACCCCACCTGGTGATTCGGCACTCATTCTTGGCGGCGCGATACCAAGTGACCGTCAGCTCCCGATCCGGTAGATCATGCGAGTCGACGGATCCCGATAGGGAGACTTTCGGGTTTGGATCTTGCGATGCCCTCAGAGAAGGAAACAGAAGGAACGCCTGCTCGTTCGGCAGATAGGGGCCTGCCTGATGTGATTCCGTCGCTAGGGTATCGTTTGCAGAGAGGCGCTTGACATACCAGTGCCAGTCGCTTCCCTCATGAGCCTCCAGCCACCGGTGAAAATGCTCAATCAAGATCGGTCTCCATGCTCTTGTGTCCTATCCACCGAGATAGCGCGTCAAAGAACTCGGTCAGCTCATCTTCCCTGCGTCCTCTAAGCTCGCATTCCCAGACGACGCGATACCGCCATCCCATCTCTGACAGCATCGTCAAGGCACGGGAATCTCTATTCCGATTTCCCTCGATTTTCAGGCGCCAGAACTCCGGCCTTGTCTTTGGCAATCGGAACAAATGGCAATCATGCCCATGCCAGAAGCACCCATGTACGAAGATCGCGGTCTTGTGCTTGGGCAGTACGACGTCGGGACGGCCGGGAAGCCCAGCGCCGCCTAGTCGATATCGGAACCCTCGCGCATGTAGCGCTCTGCGAACTAGTAGCTCAATCTTCGTGTCCTTCCCCCGGATCCGCGACATCTGCGCGGATCGCTGCTCGGGAGTAAGGATGTCGACCAAGGTCAGGCTGCCTTCCTGGAGCGCTTCTTGGGTGCGGCCGCTTCCGACTTGATATGCGGTGCCATCAGTCGGGCAACCTCCGCGATCACAGGAACCACCACCGAGTTCCCGAACTGCTTGTACGCGCGGGTATCAGACACGGGAATGCGGAACGTGTCGTCGAAGCCCATCAGGCGTGCGCACTCGCGTGGCGTCAGGCGTCGTGGGTTCTTCTTTGCTCCCTGTGAGATGAGGATCTCGGATCCGTCCTTGTAGTAGCGCGCCGAAAGCGTGCGCGCCGTGTCGCTGCCGGACACCAGGCCAAATCCGAAGCCATTGCCCTTCTCGCGGTGTTTCGCGGCGTAACTCTGCAGATATGCCCAGAGCTTGTCCGTCAACGTGTAGTTGGCAGCAACTTTGCCCTTGGGGCCTTCCAGGCAGTTCCACTCGGCGGGTTCGGAGCCGTCTTGCCTGTGAAGAATGTTCGACAGCTTCGGCGCTTCATCGAACGCTGGCAGATTCAGTCCATCCCAGTTGAACCCGACATCCTCACGGAATCCCACGATGATGATGCGTTCGCGGTGCTGCGGAACGAAGTGCTTGCCGTTGATGACTCTCCAGGTCACCTTGTAGCCAAGTTCATTGCTCAACACATCGATGATGGTCGAGAACGTGCGGCCCTTGTCATGGCTGACAAGGTTCTTCACGTTCTCCAGCAGGAAAGCCTTGGGCTTCTTCTCGGCGATGATGCGGGCGACATCGAAGAACAGGGTCCCTTGAGTCTTGTCGGAGAAGCCGTGGGGACGACCCAGCGCGTTCTTCTTCGATACGCCAGCAATCGAGAACGGCTGACACGGGAAGCCGGCCAGCAGCACGTCGTGATCGGGAACGTCCTTCTCGTCCACGGTGGTGATGTCGCCGGCGAACACGTGGTCCGGGCCGTCGTGGAAGTTGGCCGCATAGGTCTTGCGGGCGTACGCGTCCCACTCACTGGTGAAGACGCATTTGCCGCCCTGCTTCTCGAATGCGATGCGCATCCCGCCGATGCCCGCGAACAGGTCGATGAAGGTGAAGTCCGCGGGCGCGTCGTTCTGGAGTCCCTGAAGCGGCAGCAATCGCTGGCGGATGGCATCACTTACGTACGACGGAGGCTCGGTCTCCCGCACCTGCCAGCGGCGGACGGTCCGGGCGTCCACTCCGAGAGCCATGGCGATCTCTCGCGGGCTGTAACGTTGCAGGGCGTAGTCGATCAGGGCGTACGTATCCATCTCAGCTCCAGGATGTTCGGGCGACATCTTGTCCGTTTTTGTCCCGTGGGGGAAGGGGCGCAAGCCATGAGACCGGATCTCCGACTCAGAACATGAGACGGCGGCGAAATTCCCGCCACCGAGGCAACGGGAGATTCCGGTACGCGGCGTTCGGCGCCTCGTCGTCCAGGCGTCAAACCTCATTGGCGAGGCAGAAAACCTCATCACCGAGGCTCCGAGCCTCATGCGTGAAGCAAAAAGCCTCATGCGTGATGCTCCGAGCCTCATCGTCGAGGCCGCGAGCCTCATCGATGAGGCAAAAAGACTCATGCATGAAGCTCCGGGCTTCATCGTTCGGGCTCCGAGCCTCACCCGCGAGGCTCGGAGCTTCATCAGTCAGGCTCAGAGCTTCGGCGTCGAGGCTCTGAGCTTCATGCATCAACAAAAAAGCCTGACGGAGGAGGGCGAACCTCTTCCGCCAGGCTTGGGCACAGCGGGACGGTCAGGGCTGGCCGTTGCCCTCCGGCGACGCCGGGGAGGCGGTGCGGTGCGACTTGGCGAAGCGGGCCGACAGCTCGCGGCGGGCGCTCTTCAAGGCCTCATCCCGGCCGGCCACCTTGAGCAGGCTGTAACCCTCCAGCGCCACGGCAATGATGTCGCTGCCCAGCGCCAGCTCCGTGTCGTCGGCGCGCTCCGTCAGCTGCCGCAGCAACTGCAGTCGCGGCCGAAGGGCGTCCAGTGCCGCCAGGTCGGCCTGGGCCTCCGCCAAGGCCAGGTTCGGCGGCACGATCTGCGGGTTGGACGCCAGCAGCGTCAGCGTCTGCCGGCAGAACGCCTCGGACTTGTCGCCCATCTTGAACAGCTCGCGGCGCTGCGCCGGTTGCAGCGCGACCATCGGCGAAAACAAGCGGCGCAGCGCGTCCAGGGCCAAGTCCAGCTCTTTCAGGTCCTGCTCGGACAGCTTCAGTGAAACAAGATTTTGCATCTGCATCTCCTTGCGGGTTTGGCGCCCGGGTCATCCGGACGCTTCCGCTCCGCCGTCGTGGCGGAGCGCAGGGAGTAGGCCAATGCAACTGCGGGTAGGAAATGCGAAAAGTGCGCACCGGCAGATCACCGCTCGTTCGATTTCCGTTAGTTCGCGACGTGCCGTGCAATAACCGGGACCAGATGCTGCGCAGCCCCGTCCCGCGCCGCTAGCATCCATCCACCGCAAGCCACGCCGTCCCGCCTCCCGCACGGAGAGTGCCCATGCCGTCGATGTGCCGCAGTCTTGTGCTCGTGTCCTTCCTCGTCGCCGGTCCGCTGCACGCGGCGACGCCGGCTCCCCCGCAGACGCCCGACAGCTACGCACAACCGGGCCAACGCGTGAGCATCGCGCCCGGCCGCACGCTCAACCTGCGCTGTAGCGGCAAGGGGCCGCGTACGGTGCTGCTGGAGGCGGGCGGCAATGCGGACTCCGCCACGTGGTTCCGCGTGCAGCCGCTGCTGGCCGACAAGGCGACGGTGTGCGCCTACGACCGCGCCGGTTACGGCTTCAGCGACGAGGGCCCGACGCCGCGCAGCCTGCAGGCCGACGTGGACGACCTGCACGCGCTGGTGACGACGGCGAAGCTGCGCAAGCCGCTGGTCCTGGTCGGCCATTCGCTGGGCAGCAACATCGTGCGCCGCTACGCGCAGCAGCATCCCGATGAGGTGGCCGGCCTGGTGCTGGTGGACCCGCCGGAGCAGGGCGCCGATGCGCAACTGCCGGCCGCGTGGAAACAGCAGGGCGAAGCCGGCCGCGCGCAGCGCGACGCATTCCTCGACGCGTGCCTCAAGGCCGCCGAAGCCGCCACGCTGGACAAGGCGGAAGGCCCGCTCGCGTCCTGCCTGCGCGCACCGCCGCCGTGGCAGAGCACCGTCGTCGCCGCCGCAACGCGCGCCTACAAGCTCAAGCCGCCGTACTGGCGCACGCTGCGTTCCGAACTCGACGGCAACACCGCGGTGTTCGCCGAACCCGTGCCGCCCGACGAAACCTACGGCGCCACG
Organism: Lysobacter sp.; assembly: GCF_035655815.1. Taxonomy (NCBI): domain Bacteria; kingdom Pseudomonadati; phylum Pseudomonadota; class Gammaproteobacteria; order Lysobacterales; family Lysobacteraceae; genus Lysobacter; species Lysobacter sp. The sequence goes on along the minus strand of NZ_DASRTS010000066.1, from coordinate 5,687 downwards.
CCCATCGTCGTCCTGACCGCGCCCAACGACTTCCCCGGCGTACCCGACGACGTGCGCAAGGCGATGCAGACCGCACGCGAGCAGACACACACCCGTCTGGCCGCCTCATCCACGCGCGCCCAACGCATCGCCGTGCCGGACACCACCCACGACATCCAGCTCGATCAGCCCCAGGCCGTGGCCGATGCGGGAGCGGCCGTACTGGAAGCCTCACGCTGAGGCACCCTCATGGACGGCCGCCGGGAGTGGTGCGCCCCGCGCTGCGTCGCGCACGACGGACGCGTCGACACCCGCTAGCCGCACCCTCAATCCATTGTCCCTTCCAGATAAAGGTCGTAGTGCGCAATGCGTCCCACTGCGGCCACGGCATCCCGCACATCCTTCCGCGCCAGCAACGACCTACGCGCCGCACGTGATTCAAGGTCGCCAGGCAGTGGCGCTGGGCGAAGATAGTCCTGCATCCACAGCAGCGTCGCGCCGCGGTCCTTTGTGGACGCAAGCAGCGCACACACCCGGGCGGCGGCAGCGTCGAGATAGCCTTCGCGAAGCAGTGCTTCCACATGGACCAGCTCGCCGTCGGCTCGATGCTCGGTCAAGTAGGCCATCGCCACGCGCGCGGCGTCGCGGTCGCGACGTTGCAGGGCGGCACAATGGCGTACGTGGTTTTCCACCATGCGGCCATAACCGCTCGTCGGGCCGAGCTTCTCGATGGCGCGCAAGGCATCGTCCGGTCGACCTAGGCTGCAGTGGAACGCACCCAGGTTTAGAGCCTGGCTCACGTTCTGCACGCCTTCCTCGGCAAGTTGCGCAGCCCGCATGAGTTCGGCGAGCGCCTCCTCCGTACGTCCCAGGCGCCGCAGTGCGATCGCGCGGTTGTTCATCAGCCAAACCTGGTCGTCCAGGCTGCTGAAGGCTGGCGCATCGGCCGGAGCATCAGCTATGGCGTCGAGCGTGCTGGTGGTCAGGTCGAGCGCTTCGGCATGGCGTCCAGCAAGCAGCAGCGCGCTCGACAGATAGGTGCGCACCTCCAGGTCATCAGGTGCCAGTTCGGCCTGCTCGGTGAGCATCTCGATATACCGCTGCGCTGCGCGTTGGGCATTAGCCGACCATCCTTCGGCTGCCATCACCGCGTCGAAGCGCTTCTCGCTGCGTAGGCGAATCAGGGGCTCCGGCGTATCGATGCGCGCGATGGCACGGCGAGCCGTTTCTTCATCGCCGCGATCCATCGATTCCACAGCGAGTTCATACCAGGCCTCCGAAGCACCGCCCAGCCGCGCCACCCAGTTGGCGTTGAACAGCGCCTGCAGAAACGCCAACCGTTCGGGCGACCCCGCCGTGCTCTCGTGTACGAGTAGCAGGATCTCCAACTGGTCCACGTTCGGTAGCAGTTGTGGCCAGCGCTCGACGAGCTCGGTGAACGCCACCGCACCGGCATCCGCCCGGTCCTGGCTTCTCTCGAGTATTGCGATGCGATACCAGTCATCGGGGTCCGAATCGTCCACTGCGACCGCACGCCGATAAAGGGTTAGCGCACGCGCATACTGATCCTGATGGATGGCCATCCAAGCGGCCGTGGACAGCGCGGAGCGTTGATCGGAGGGCGCCAGCGACGCGAGATGCGGATCCTCAACCAGTCGCGAGAACGCGAGACCGGCCTGTTCCACCTGTTCTTCCCGTGCCAGCGCATGAGCCGACGCCAGTTGCTGGCGGAACCACTGCAGCTGCGCATCCGCCAGCTCCGCGGACCGCCCGGCATCAGTAGGTAACAACGCCAGCCCGACGGCCAGCACGACAATGCGACCGAGACCGCGGCAGACATGCATCGGGTTCACCTCCCCAGGCGACGGCCTGAGTGTCGCAGGAGCCGCTCACCCGCGCCATATCCAAGCATGACGTACGACGACGCCTCACCGCTCAAGCCCGCCGCGCCCGCGCGTCGTTCATGTTCGCGGCGGTTGTGCTGGGCAGAGGGAAGTAGCTCGGGTGGGCAGGGCACGGACAGGCACCCCGGCTCGCGACGACAGCGACCACGCTCGCGTCCGCTTCTCCTCGCCGGCACAATGCTCGCGCTTGATCGGCCTAGGGGATCCCATGAAACAGTCGTTCTTCTGGCGCGCTTGCGCCGGTCATTTGCACCTGGCCGCAGGGATGGCCCTGCTGCTGGCCGTGGTCTTGCCCGTATCAGCGAATGCCGCCGAGACGCCGGAGGCTTACGTCGCGCGCTCGGTCGACGCTGTCCAGGAGGAGGGCATGGGCGCCATCGCCCAGTTCATGCATTCCGACGAGCTGGTGCGCTTCAAGGCCATGATCGTGCCGCTGTTCGCCGTGCAGGAAGATCCGGGCGCGGAGGCGTTCGCGCACAACCTATTTGGTCCGCAGGCCACGGCAGAGTCGATCGCCGCCATGCCGGCGGTGGATTTCATGCGCGTGTTCCTTGATCGCATGTTCGCGCAGGCGACGGGAGGGGCCGCATTGCGCGTGGGCGATCCGCAGATACTGGGTTCGGTTCGCGAGGGCGACGTCGTGCACGTGGTGTTGCGTGGCTCCGCCGGAGTGAAGGAGGTCACCGTTACTAAGGTGCAGGTGACCAGCGTCAAATCCGATGGCGACGGCTGGGGCCTGATGCTGACCGGTGACATGGAAGGTCTGGCCGAAGGCCTGCGCACCGCATTGACAAAGCAGCGTACCCAGCCGCGTCTGACACCTGCAACGCCTGGCAAGTAGCCGTGACGCGACGACCCGGCGTCTGCAGCAGAGCGACCGCATCGGTCGTCGTTGATCCGGACGGGTGCGGGTAGGTCCTGCCTGATGAGGACCAGCGATTGCGCGACACGCTGCCATGCGCAAGCGCTTCGAAAACCCATTCACACTCGCTCCTGACCGTCTCCACAAATCGCGCGCGTTCTTCCGGGTGTAGCCATATCCAGAGGCACGCGCCATGGACGAGTCGGACGACAGGCAGGGCGGCGGGGCTTTCGGCTCCGGCGGTGACGAGATGCCTGCATTGCCGCCGCAGGTGCTGGCGCGGCTGCGCCAGGCGGTGCTGGCGCAGTTGCTGGGGCGTGGCGACACGGGCATGCCGGAAGGCGGACCCGGTGGCGAGCCGATCGTGCCGCCGGGGTTGCCCGACCTGGGCGACCTGATTCCCGAGCGGGAGATCGAGCGCATCCGCGATGCGATCTGGAAAGGCGCGGTCGGCGGTGTGTTCCTGCCCGAGGCGAAGCTGCGCATCGTCGGCGTGGAGCTGACGCAGGCAGTCCAGTTCTTCAACTTCGACAACCGCAGCAGCGGCGAGGCGCCGGACAACACGGTGCCGCTGGTGGCGGGCAAGGAGCTGCTGGTGCGGGTGTTCGTGGCCGGTACGTTCGGCATCGGCGACCTGCCGGACACGGTGACCGGCCGCGTGCGCGTGGGCGGGCAGGACTTCAGCCCGCTGAACGGCCCGCTGGTGCCGCTGCCGCCCAGCCAGCTGCGCCGCGCGCAGCTCGACCAGTCGCTCAACTTCCGCATTCCGGCGTCGCTGTGCCACGGCAACCGCACGCTGCGCATCACGGTGTTCGATGCGCGGCCGCCCAATCCGTTCGTCGACGTCTATGGGCCGTTCAAGCCCAAGGTCATGCGCGTCGCGCAGACGGTGACCGCCTCGTTCCAGGCCATGCCGCCGGTGCGCGTTCGCGGCTTCCTGGTCAACTACACGGGCAACGGCCTCAACCTGGCGGCACCCAACGGCAATGCGTTCATCGATTCGCTGATGCGCTTCCTGCCGATGTATCCCACGCACGGTTACGACTTCGGACCGTGCGAGGTGATGGCATGGTCGGACGACATGAGCATCACCAGCGGCGGCGAGGGCAGCGGCTGGGATTCGCTGATCGCCAACCTGCAGACCACGCGCAGCGCCTCGTCGCTGCGTGCGGTGTACATCGGCCTGCTGCCGGCCAACCTCTCCGGCACGCTGGGTGCGTGGCAGCGAGGTATCGGCAACTGGGGCGTGGCGATTGCCGCGCAGGACGACACGCGCGCGCTGTCGCACGAGATCGGCCACGCCTTCGGCCTGATGCACCTGGAGGACGGCACGGCAGCGGGGCCGTACGACACGGGCTATCCGGACTACGGCACGTTCCCCTTCGCCAGCATCGGCGAGTTCGGCATCGACGTGCGGCGCATGAACCTGTTCGACCCCAACACCGCGCGCGACTTCATGTCGTACTTCGATGCGACCAACGTGCAGTTTCCGGCCAACACGTGGATCTCGCCGTACTTCTACCGCAAGCTCATGGACCGCGTGCTGTCCAGCGATGGCACGGGCGACCTCATCCTGTCGGTCGTCATCGTAGTGGTGAAGGTGCTCAACTTCCGGCTGCATCGGGACGGACGCGTGGAGCTGCTGCCCAGCTACACGGTGGAGGCGCCGTTGCCGGGCGACCGCCGTCCGCGCCATGACGTGATGATCGACGTGCACGATGACAACGGCCACATCCTGCGCAGTCATCGTTGCCACGCGCCCAATCCGTATCAGGATCCGGACGGCGCGTTCGTGGACTTCCACGAGGTGATTCCGTGGCCGGACGCGGTGGCCGCGATCAGCTTCGTGCGTGCAGGCCACACGCTCGACACGCACAAGGTGGAGCGCCACGCACCGACGGTGCGCCTGCAACCGCTGCACCGCGCCGAACGCCATGACGAGCTGGCACGCGTGGAGTGGAGCGCCGGTGAGGCCGACGCGCCCACGCACGCACTGGTGCGCTATTCCAACGACGACGGCCGCACGTGGACCGCGCTGGCTTCCAACGTGACCGACTCGCGCTACCTCGCGAACCTGCAGGACCTGCCGGGTGGCGAGCGCTGCCGATTCGAGGTGATCGTCGCCAGCGGGCTGGCGTCGGCCGCCGTTCGCAGCGAGGCCTTCGCGGTGCCCGTCAAGCCGCGTGCAGCGCACCTGCTGTCGCCGCGGGACGGCGAAGAGTTCAACGCCGGCACGTCCATCCACTTCGCCGGCGGCGGCTACTCACCCGATCACGGCATGTGTGCCGACGATGACGTCGTGTGGACGTCGAGCCTGCAGGGTGTGCTGGGAACGGGCCATCAATTCGACCGCACGGACCTGCGGCCGGGGCGTCATCGCATCACCCTCGGCGTGGCCGACGGCGCGCGCGGCGAGGCGACGGCCAGCGTGACCATCCGCGTGATGGAGCGTGGCGAGGATGGCCACTGCGGCGGATCGCGTAACGACGCGGGCTGAAGCTCGCCAACATCCATGCCACCGCATGCCCTTTCGTCGGCCGTGACGGGTTTGTGAGCCGCAGGCCGGCCGCTGGTGCGGGGTTCCGCGTTTGCCCCTATGCGCGGCCTGCGCATCGGGCCGGCGCGTCCTCCTTCCCCCACAGGACACGCTCATGATTTCCCCAGGACTGTTCCTTCCGCGCAATCCGCGGCGACTCCGCCTTGCCGCTGCATTGGCACTTACCATCGCGCTGCCGGTGCAGGCCGATTCCGTCACCGACTGGAATGCGCTGGCCAGCGGCCCGGTGGTGGCGCCGCGTTTCGGTGGGCCGCAGCAGCAGTCGCGCGCCAACGCGATCATGCACATCGCGGTGCACGATGCGCTCAACGCCATACAACCGCGGTACACGACCTACAACGCCATGGCGCCCGCCGCGCCGGGCGCGGCGCCGGACGCCGCTGTC
>NZ_DASRTS010000065.1:0-24432 GCF_035655815.1 Lysobacter sp. | reverse complement strand
CGCGCGCGCGGCGTGGCCAGGCGCGGCAGCGCGAGTGCCGGGTCCAGTCCGGACAGGTAGGGAAAGCCGGGCGCGAAACCAATCATCGCCACGGCGTAGTCGCCGCTGCTGTGGCGGCGGATCAGCTCATCCGGTGCGATGCCCAGCTCGGCCGCGGACGAGGTCAGGTCCGGCCCATGCACTCCGCCGTAGGCGACGGGAATCTCCACCGTCCGGGTCGAACCGATGCGAGCCGCAGCAGCACCGCGTGTGGCAGCAAGCCGTTCCTGCAGCGCCGAACGTACGGCTTCGGGGTCCGCGTCGTGCACGAAGAACACGCCCAGACTCGCGAACGCCGGCACCAGCGCACGCAGCCAGGCCGGATCGGCCGCGCGGATGCAGGCGGCCATTGCATGCACGCATGCATTGCACTCCGGGTCGATGCGATCGCCGAAGCGCAGCAGCCAGGCGTCGTCGGCCAGCCGCTCGAATTCGCATTCGGGTGGATGCGGCGACGGCAACGCGCGATCAGCCCAGCGCCGACTGCAGTTGCTGGATGCGCGCGACCAGCGCCTCGGGCGTGTACGGCTGGGCGGTCGCGGTGCCCCACACGGGCCGCGGCCATGCGATGTCGTCCTGGAACCGCGCGATCACATGGACGTGCAGTTGCGACACTACGTTGCCCAGCGCCGCCACGTTGAGCTTGTGCGGCTTGAACTGCGCGCGCAGGGCGCGACAGGCCAGGTTGATCTCCTGCAGCAGTTGCGCCTGCTGCGCATCGTCCAGGTCCACCAGTTCCACCGCGTCGACGACGCGCGGCACCAGGATCAGCCACGGATGGTTGGCATCATCCATCAGGCGCAACTCGCTCAACCCGAGGTGCGCGACGGGATGCGTGTCCTGCGCCAGTTGCGCGTGCAGTTGCCAGCCGCCGTGGTTGTTCGCGCGGTTCATCGCAGGCTCTCTTCGAGGAAATCGAGGGTGCGGCGCCACGCGAGTTCCGCCGTGGCCGGGTCGTACACGTGGTTGTCGACGTCGCGATTGAACGCGTGACCCACGTTGGGATAGACGTGGATCGTCGCGCGCGGTTGCTTCTGGCGGTGCTGCTCGACAGCTTCCGCCGGAATGCTGCTGTCGCCTTGCCCGAAGTGGAACATCATCGGCGCGCGCAGCGGCTCGTCGAGGAAGGGCAGGGTGCGGGCGCCGTAATACGACACGGCCGGCAGGCCCAGCCGCGTGTTGGCCAGGAACGCCACGCTGCCGCCCCAGCAGAAGCCGACGGCGCCGACGCGCAGGCCTTCGCGGTGCAGTTCGTCGGCGGCGGTGGAGACGATGTCCACCGCGCGGTCGAAGCCCAGTTCGTTGCGCAGCGCGCCGCCGCGCTGGGTGCCCGCCTCGTCGTAGTCCAGCTCGATGCCGGGCGCGATCGGGTCGTACAGCGCCGGCGCCAGCGCGATGAAGCCGGCCGCGGCGAAGCGTTCCGTCACCGCCCGGATGTGCGAATTGGCGCCGAAGATCTCCTGCAGCACGATGACCGCGCCGCGCGAGGGGCCGCCCGGTTCCGCGCGCCAGGCGCGGACGGGGCCGTGCGGGGTGTCCAGATCGGTCCAGTGGGCCATGGTTCTGTTCAGTTTCAGCGGGGGATGGGGCAGGTCGATTCTAGCCCCGGCGGTATACTCCGCAGCCTTCCATATGCCCGCCCGCCGTCCCGACCCCGGACGGCGGCCGCGCCTGTTCCTCCGTCGCCGGTACCTGCATGTCCCTCGCCAATCCCAAAGTCGGTTTCGTCAGCCTCGGTTGCCCCAAGGCCCTGGTCGACTCCGAACGCATCCTCACCCAGCTGCGCGTGGAGGGTTACGACATCGTGCAGACCTACGACGACGCCGACGTCGTCGTGGTCAACACCTGCGGCTTCATCGACTCGGCGGTGGCCGAATCGCTGGACGCCATTGGCGAGGCGATCGCGGAGAACGGCAAGGTCATCGTCACCGGCTGCCTGGGCAAGAAGCCCGAGCAGATCCGCCAGGCGCATCCGGACGTGCTGTCGATCAGTGGCCCGCAGGACTACGGCAGCGTGATGAGCGCCGTACATGCGGCGCTGCCGCCCAAGCACGATCCCTTCCTGGATCTGGTGCCCGCCACCGGCGTCAAGCTGACGCCGAAGCACTACGCGTACCTCAAGATTTCCGAAGGCTGCAACCACCGCTGCAGCTTCTGCATCATTCCGTCGATGCGCGGCGACCTAGTGTCGCGCCCGGTCGATGAGGTGCTGCGCGAAGCCGAGAAGCTGGCGATGGGCGGCGTGAAGGAACTGCTGGTGATCTCGCAGGACACCAGCGCCTACGGCGTGGACGTGAAGTACGCGCCGCGCACGTGGCGTGGTCGCGAGTACCCCACCCGCATGAAGGCGCTGTGCGAAGGCCTGAGCGAGCTGGGCATCTGGACGCGCCTGCACTACGTCTATCCGTACCCCCACGTGGACGAGATCATTCCGCTGATGGCGGAAACCGGCGCGAACGGCATGCCGAAGCTGCTGCCGTACCTGGACATCCCGTTCCAGCACGCCAGCCCGCGCATCCTCAAGCTGATGAAGCGTCCGGGCGCGGTCGACAAGACGCTGGAACGCATCCAGCGCTGGCGCGGCATCGCGCCGGACATCGCGATCCGCTCCACGTTCATCGTCGGCTTCCCGGGCGAGACGGACGCCGAGTTCGAGGAGCTGCTGGACTTCCTCGACGAGGCGCAGCTGGACCGCGTCGGCGCGTTCGCCTACTCGCCAGTCGAGGGTGCCACAGCCAACGCGCTGCCCGATGCGGTGCCGGAAGAAGTGAAGCAGGAGCGTTTGGCGCGCTTCATGGAGCGCCAGGCCGACATCTCAGCTGCGCGTCTGGAGGCGAAGGTCGGCACCACGCAGCGCTGCCTGGTCGATGCGCTGGACGGCGAGCTGGCGATTGCGCGCTCGATGTACGACGCGCCGGAGATCGACGGTCTGGTGCAGATCCAGAATGGCTTCATGGCCGGGCTGAAGCCTGGCGAGTTCGTCGACGTGGAGATCATGGGCAGCGATGAGCATGATCTGTTCGGTGAGGTGGCGTTCGACGATTGAGGTCCGGTGAGGCCGTCTCACCGGGACGCGTCCGGCGCTCTGCAATCGGGCTCTTGCTCGTCATCCTCGTGAAGGCGGGGATCCATGGACGTTGCACGCTTCCGCGGTGCGTTTGAACGACGAAAGCCAAAGCTTCCGTCCGTCTAAAGCCGGCCGGGTCACTTTTCTTTGCTGACCCAAAGAAAAGTAACCAAAAGAAACGGTCTTCCCCGACACAGCAGTCCCATGACCGGAGACGGAGTCGGGGCCCCGCAAGTCGGCATCCCTGCCTCCTTGCTATGCGCCGCACATCCATGTGCGACGCCCTCCGGGTCTAGCGGCGTGCTCGGCTGTTCAACAGCAATAGCAATAGCGACAGCCGAAGCCGGAGCCAAAGCCAAAGCCAGACCCTTAATCAGCGGCCGCCACGCTTCTGAGCCGTCATCCCCGCGAAGGCGGGGATCCATGGACTTTCCACGCTTTACCCGCGCTCATCAGCATCGCTGCGAGCTTCAACCCGCCTGCACCACCCACGCCGTCACCGCGGCGCACGCGACAGCCATGGCGGTCAGGCCGCTTGCTACATGCAGCGCGAACCGCCGGTTGCCGCTGACGAAGGCCAGCACGGCCTTTGCGATGGCACTGGATGCGAGCAGGCCCGCGATGCCCCATTGCGCATGCGTGAGGGTGAGGCCGCCAGTAGCGGACAACTGCGCGATGCTCGCCGCCGCTGCGTGCAGTTCGGCCAAGGCCACCAGCATCGCCGTGACCAGGGCGCCGGCGTCGCCGAAGAGGCTGCGTAGCCAAGCCGACAGCACCAGCACCACCGCGATGATCGCGGCCAGCAGCAGGCCGTGGCTGAGCTTGAATGCGCGCGCCGCGGGTTCGCGCGGCAATGAGGGCTGTTCTCGCGAGCGGTGCAGGCCCACGGCGGCGGAAACAGCCAATGCGCCCGCCGCGGCGGCCAGTGGCCAGGCGCTGACGCGCAGCAGCGCGGGTGCCGCAGTAGCGAGGATGCCGATCAGCAACAGCAGCGACGCGAAGTTCGCGAGCAGCGCGGCGGAGGCAGCAGTCGACGTCAGGCCCGGTTCGTCGCGGGTGCGCTGGCCGAAGCCCGCGACGGCCGCGGTCGAGGACGCAAACCCCGAGAAGAACCCGGCCACCGGTAGGCCCCAGCGTGCGCCCACGGTGCGCAGGGCGATGTGGCCGAGCATGCCGACGGCCATCACCAGGACGACCAGCTTCCACAACTTCGAAGGAACCAGCACGCCCCACGGGTCCACTGCCTCGTCGGGCAGCAGGGGCAGGACGATCAGCGCCGAGGCCGCCAGCAGCAGGGCATCGTGAACTTCGCGCTCGCTGACGATGTCGCGCGCGAATCGCCGCAGCGGCTGCTTGGCGAACAGCAGCACGGCGCTAACCACGCCCAGTCCCGCCGCGGTCGAAGCGTCGGATTGCGCGAGCGCCGCGAGCATGGTCGTGACGAGCAGCGCCATCTCGCCGGTGAGGCCCGGGTCGCCCTCGCGCGTGCGCATGTACGAGGCCAAGGCCAGCACGCCCACCGCCAGAACCACCGCCACAAGCACCGCCGCACCGAGATTCGCGGCGACGGCCGCGGCCACCGCGACCATCGCGTGCGTGCGCACGCCGGCCACCGTGGTCGTTCCGTCGAGATGGTGTCGCTCGCGCACCACGCCGATCAGCAGGCCGATGGCGAGCGCGGTGAGCAGGCCTTGCGGGTTCGTGTCCAGCGCATCGTCCATGCGTGCCGCGGAGCGGCGGTAGCCAGACACTACAACAGCGACGCGTGTTCCGCCGTCATTCCGGATGCCACCGCATCGGCATGTATGGATGCCGCGCTCGAACCGTTCCTCGCCGGGAGGCTCGAATCCGAGCCGCAGATAAGTGGTCGTTGCCACACGGAAGCGTTCACCGTGGTGGGTTCATCTGGCGCAGCATGCACGCGAACGCGATCCCATAGGCGTCGCGCCAAACCTCCGCGTTGCCCGTGCCCGAGCACGAACAGGTGATAGAGGTGCGCGGGGCGACGCAACGCGGCCACTCCGACCAGTTGCCCGTCGAGTTCGGCGACGGCGTATCGGTAGCCATCACCGCGCAACCGTTCCGCGGTAGCCTCCACACCCATCGAGGCAAGCAGGATCGACGCGCCATCCGGCGTGCAGTCGGGCGCGATCCAGCGTTCGCTCAAGCCCGTGACCAGCGCACTGATCGCGGCCGCATCGCCTTGCCGTACGTCGCGCAGGACGAACGACGTGGCCATGTCGTCCATGGCGCTAGGGCGCAACCTGGCGTTCCCAGCCCTCGTTCTGCAATGTCAGGCGTTCGATGGCCGCGCCGTCCAGCGCATCCAGGCCAGGCAGCACCTCGTACACGCTGACCCAGCATCGATGCACGTGGAAGGTCGCCATGTGCGCACCCTGCGCGTTGTCCACCTCGATGGTTACGTCGCGGCGCAACCGGGCGAGCGCGGTCGTGTCCGCGCCGTTCGACTGCCGTGCCCACGCATCGAATTCCAGATCGTGCGTGATCGCGCGTTCCAGGGTGACGGGTTCGAAATCGATGCGGCCGGGCGACTTGTGCACCGGACCGGCGTCGCCACCGTCGCGGTACTCCACCACCTCCGCCACGCGGCGCAGCCCGCTGATACGGTGCACGCCGGCGACGATGCGGCCGTCCCATTTCACGCGGAAGCGGAAATCGCGGTAGGGATCGGCCCGGCCCTGGAGTGAAGCTGAATCCGGTAGCGGCATGGCGTCGTTCCAGTGGTCTGACGACGGGATCAACGCGGCGCGCGCCGCTTACCGGACTTCGTCGTCAGTCGTAGGCGACGTCGGCGATCACGAACCGCGCGGCACCGCCTGGCAGCATCGCTTCGAACTCGTCGTCGAGCCGTTTCCTGAGCATCGCGCGCGCCAGCGGCGAATCGATGCTGATCCAGCCGCTCCTGGCGTCCGTTTCATCCGGGCCGACGATGCGGTAACGCTGCGATTCGCCAGTGGCCAGGTTCTCCACCTCGACGCGCGCGCCGAAGAACACCGCCTCCGGATCGCTCGGCGCGCTGTCCACCACGCGCAGCGCAGGCACGCGCTTGCTCAGGTAGCGCACACGCCGGTCGATCTCGGCCAGCTGCTTCTTGCGATAGGTGTATTCGGCGTTTTCGGAACGGTCGCCCTCCGCCGCCGCTGCGGCCAGTGCCTTGACCACCTCGGGACGCTTCACGCGCCACAACTCGTCCAGTTCGGCCTTGAGCCGATCGTGGCCTTCGCGCGTGATCAGCGCGGTGCTTTTTTCGGGAGGCGGTCGCCAGCGACCCATGCGGTACTCCGGTTGTTGCTTGTAGTGGGTTCGGCCATGCGTTACGGGCCTGGGCCCCGGCCTTCGCCGGGGCGACGGCTAGGCCTTACTGCGCCGAACGCCTCAGGTTGTACGGCAGCGTGCTGTCGATCGGCTTGCCTTCGGTGTCGAGTTGGCGGATCTCGTCCTGCGAGAGGATCGCGAACAACCGGTCGTTCTCGGACTTGCTGTTCGGGTCCAGTCGCAGGCGCTGGTCGTTCTCTTCCACCGTCCACGTGCCGTCGCCTTTCAGTTCCGGCGCCGAACGTTCCTGGTAGGACTCGGTGATCGCGTAGGTTCCGTCGGCGGCAAGCACGAGGCGGGTGTCGATGCCGGGGCAATCCGCGCAGGGCAGGGTGCCGGTGAACGTGCCGGCGAAGGCCTTGGTGTCGAAAGCGGCCTTGGGACGCGCTTCGTCGGTAACGGGGACGGATGGCACGGTTGCGGCGGGTGCGACGGCCGGCGCGGGACTTTCGGCCGGTGCCTGCGGCTTGCAGCCGGCCAGCGTCAGCAGCACTATCGCCGCGAGCGTGAGGGAAACGGGAATCGCGTTGCGCATGCGCATGTCGTGTGCTCCTTGCACTAAGAAATTCGTGAGGGCTCAGCGCCCCTTGCCACCAAACAGTCCGCCGAGGATGCCGCGCACGATCTGCTGACCGATGCGGTTGCCGACGGTGCGGGCGGTCTGTTTGGCCATCGTTTCGACCATGCCCTGGCGGCGCTTCGTGCCGAACACCGCGTCCTTGACGGCCTGGCCGAACCCGCCTTCCTCGGCTTCGTCCTGCTCGCGCGTGCGCGCCGGCGGCGCCTTGGCCTGTTCGGCCGCGGACTGCGCACGCTGGACGAGCATCTCCGCCGCGGAGTCACGGTCGATGCGCTGGTCGTACTTGTGACCGACCGGACTGCCGGCCCGCACCTGAGCGCGTTCGGCTTCGGTGATGGCGCCCATGCGGCAGCGCGGCGGTGCGACCAGGGTCTTCTCGACCGGCATCGGCACGCCCTTTTCCTGCAGCGTCGATACCAGCGCTTCGCCGGTGCCGAGCTGCGAGATCGCCTGCGCGACGTCGAGCGCGGGATTGGGCACGAAGGTTTCCGCCGCGGTCTTCACCGCCTTCTGGTCGCGCGGCGTGTAGGCGCGCAGCGCGTGCTGCACGCGGTTGCCGAGCTGGCCCAGGATCTCGTCCGGTACGTCGTCGGGGAACTGCGAGCAGAAATACACGCCCACGCCCTTGGAGCGGATCAGCCGCACCACCTGTTCCACGCGCTGCTGCAGCGAAGGCGGTGCGTCGTCGAACAGCAGGTGCGCCTCGTCGAACACGAACACCAGCTTCGGCTGCTCCAGGTCGCCCACTTCAGGCAGCGTTTCGAACAGTTCGGACAGCAGCCACAGCAGGAAGCTCGAATACAGCCGAGGCTTCAGGATCAACTGCTCCGACGCGAGGATGTTGACCACGCCGCGGCCGTCGGGCGTGGTGCGCATCAGGTCGGCCAGCTCTAGCGCGGGTTCGCCGAAGAACATCTCGCCGCCTTCCTGCTCCAGACGCAGCAACGCGCGCTGGATCGCACCGATCGACTGCGCGCTGACCAGTCCGTAGCTGGTGGAGATGTCCTTGCGTTCGGCGGCGACCAGGCCGAGCAGGGCACGAAGGTCTTCCAGGTCGAGCAGCAGCAGGCCCCGGTCGTCGGCCAGCTTGAAGACGATGTCGAGCACGCCGGACTGCGTGTCGTTGAGTTCCAGCACACGCGACAGCAGCGTCGGACCCATCTCGCTGACGGTGGTGCGGACCGGATGTCCGAGCTTGCCGAACAGATCCCAGAACACGACGGGGTTGGCTTCCTGGCGATGTCCGTCGATCCCGATCTCGTTCACGCGCGCGGCCAGCTTCTCGTTGTCCGCCCCAGCCGCGGCCAGCCCGGCCACGTCGCCCTTCACGTCGGCCAGGAACACCGGCACGCCCAGGCGCGAGAAGCCTTCGGCCAGCGTCATCAGCGTCACCGTCTTGCCGGTACCGGTGGCGCCCGCCACCAGGCCGTGACGGTTGCCGAACTTCGGCAGCAGGACCACATGGCCCTGCGATTCGGGCAGCGAGGCCGGCGTGGTGACGGCCTTGCCGACGAGGATGGTGCGCGTGCTGGAGTCCATGTCCGGTCCGGAAGGAGGTTGCGGTGAGTGCGGCGATTCTATGGGGCGTTCGTGAATGGGCGCAGCGGCGTGCCGGCCCGGCATCCGATCATGCCAAGGCCGATGGCACTGCGCACATCCGGGCGGATCGCGCACGAACGCTTGCCCCGCCTCGCGCCACGGCGATACGCTGCGGCGTCCCCGCGCGTCCGTATTGCAGTCCATGCCCGTATTTGCACGTTCTTCCGCCGCGCTGCTCGCGCTCGGCCTCGTCGTCCTGATGCCCGACGCTCACGCGCTGTCCAAGCGCGACCAGGCCGCGGTCGATGCGCTGAACCAGCGTATGAGCACCGCGGAAACGCGGTATCGCGAGGGGCTGGTGAAGATCGGTAATGCCGACCCCGCCGGCCGCACCGAAGTCGATGCCGCGCTGGAGGACATGGAAGACGTGATGGCGGCCTGCGTGAAGCAGAAGGGCTGCTCGCCGACGACCATGCTCACGGCCTACAAGCGTCTGCTCAAGCAGAACGCCGACGTCGCCGCCGGCGACGAGGTGCCCGAGGACAACGCGGACGAAGGCGCCGGCAGCATTACCGCCGACGTGCCCGAAGCCGCGCGCGCCGCCGCGTTGCTCAGCGACGACGGCCAGCAGTTCGTGAAGATGGTGCAGTACAACCCGGCCGTGCAGGCCGGCATCCGCCGCTGGCTTACCGACATGCGGCCGGCGTTGATGGACACGTTCGAGAACTACCAGTACCTGCGCCAGACCATGTGGCCGCAGTTCCAGCGCGCCGGTCTGCCGGAGGCGCTGCTGTTCGGCGTGATGGCCAAGGAATCCAACGGCCGCGTGCATTCGACCTCGCGCGCCGGCGCCGCCGGGCCGATGCAGTTCATGTACCACACGGGCCGCCGCTTCGGCCTGGGCGACGACGGCAGCGGCTTCGACACGCGTTACGACGCACGCCTGTCAGCGATGGCCGCGGCGGAGTACTTCAACGAACGGCTGGGCGTGCTCAACCGCAGCATCGAACTGTCGCTGGCCGCGTACAACGGCGGCGAGGGCCGCGCACAGCGCGTGTACAACAGCACGGGCGGGCGGAACTTCTGGGACGAATCGGTCTACAACCAGTTCCCCGCCGAGACGCGCGACTACGTGCCCATGGTGATCGCCGCGGCGTGGCTGTTTCTGCACCCCAAGGAATACGGCCTGACCCTGCCCAAGGTGGATGCGCGCCCGGCGCCGCTGCGGCTGGTCAAGCCCAGCTCGATCTACGAGTTGACCATCTGCCTGGGCAACGGCGGCACGCGCGACGGCTTCATGCGCGCGCTGCGCAATCTCAATCCGCGCTACTAGGCCGACGCCTGGCTGCCGGCCGGCACCACGCTCAGCGCGACCACCAGGATCGTCGGCCTGTACAACCGCCACTGCGTGCAGGGCGAGCGCGCGCAACTGGCGCACACGCTGGTGACCAGCGATGCCGCGTCGGCCATCGTACGCACCGGCCCGGTGACGCCGGTCCCGGACGACGATGCCGTGTACGAAGCCGAGAGCGCCGGCACGGGCTCGGACGGCGTCGTCGTCGCCAGCGCGCCGCGTGCGAAGCCGGCCAGGTCCAACCGGCCGTCGACCTACACCGTCAAGCGCGGCGAGACGCTCACGCAGATCGCGCAGAAGTTCCAGTGCGATACGGGCGACCTGGCCAAGGTCAACAAGATCAAGGCGCCGCGCTTCGCGATCCGCCCGGGGCAGACGCTCAAGCTCAACGGCTGCGAGGGCTGAGGCCGTCCGTCGGGCCAGTTGGCCCGCACCGTTGAGCGTCGCGCCCGGACAGCGGATGCTTGCCTGGTCGAAGGGGCGGCAGGGGTGGGGCATGGCATGGAACATGATCGCCGGATGGTTCCGGCGCGGAGATGGCGCGCCGCCGAAGGCGGACGCACAGAAGATCGAGGAACTGGTCGAGGAACTGCGCGGGTATGTGGTCAGCGACCTGCGCGGCGGCTACGTGCCGGTGGACGAGATCGTCGGCCGCGCGCTGGAAGTGGTGGACGCGCAACCACACGGCGAAGCGCTGCAGCGCAAGCGCGCGCAGCGCATCCTCGATGAGGGGATCGCCGCGTACCGTGCCGAATCCGCCGACTGGCCCGCGCTGACTGACCACGACCGGCTGGAACAGGCCTTCGCCACGCTGGAATCGCAGGGCGTGGTATGTCGCCAGAACTTCACCTGCTGCGGCACCTGCGGCGCAGCCGAGATCGGCGACGAGATGGATGCGGCGCGCGAGAGCGGCAGCGAGGTGCGCGGCTACGCGTTCTTCCATATGCAGGACACCGAGCGTGCGATCGACGGCGGTGGCCTGTGGCTCAACTACGGCGCGGTGGAGGACGGCGAGGCCGCGGCGTTGTCGATCGGGCAACAGATTGCCGACGCGATCGCCGCGACGGGACTTCGCGTGGAGTGGAGCGGCGACTGGAACCAGCGCATCCACGTGCCGCTGAACTGGCAACGCAGGCTGGCCCTGTGAGCAGCACCAGGATGCGGTTCATGAGTATTGCGGTGGCGCTGTCCGCGCTGCTGGCCATCGCGGGAGCCTATTGGCCCGCGATGCCGTGGCTGCACTGGCTCTGCAAGCCGCTGACGACGCTGCTGATCGCGTGGACGGTGTGGTGCACGCCATCGGCGCTGCCGCGTTACCGCGGCTGGCTGCTCGCCGGATTGCTGCTGTCGACACTGGGCGACGTGTTCCTGATGCTGCCGATGGATGCATTCGTGCCGGGTCTGGCGAGCTTCCTGATCGCGCACGTCGCCTATCTGCTGGCCCTGCGCCAGCGTGGCGGCTGGTTCGCGGCGGCGTGGCCGTTCGCGGTGTACGCGCTGGTCGCCGGCGGGGTGCTGTCGCAGCTGTGGCCCGGATTGCCTGAAGCGCTGCGGCCGCCGGTGGTCGTCTACGTGGCGGTGCTGGCGGTGATGGCCGCGCAGGCACTGGCGGTGTGGTGGCGTCATCGCGATGCCGCGAGCGCAAGCGCGGCTTGGGGTGGCGCTTGCTTCGTGTTGTCGGATGCGCTGCTGGCGTGGGATCGCTTCGTCACGCCGTTTGCCGCGGCCTCGGCGGCGGTGCTGGCCAGTTACTGGCTGGCGCAGTGGGGACTCGCGCGCTCGGCACCGCCGGCGCGCGAGTGAGGCTCAGGTGCGCGTGGCGAGCTTCTCGCCCAGGCGTACCGGCGACTCGGCGTGCAGTTTCGCGTCCAGCGTCGCCACACCCGGTGGCAACAGCACGATCACGGTGGAGCCGTAGTTGAAGCGCGCCATCTCGGCGAAGCGTTCCAGCGTGATGCCGCGCCCGCGGTAATCCTTTCGGTTGATGCGGTCGCCGTAAGCGGGAATTTCCACACCGCTCCACACGGTTTCCACGCCCGACACCAGCAGCGCACCGACCATCACGCAGGCCATCGGGCCGAAGTCGGTATCGAAGTGGCACACCAGCCGCTCGTTGCGCGCGAACAGGCGCGGCACGCGCGCCACCGCCGCGGTGCCGACGCTGAACAAGCGACCCGGCACGTGCACCGTCTCGCGCAGCGTGCCGGTCCACGGCATGTGCACGCGGTGGTAGTCGCGCGGGGACAGGTAAACCGTGGCGAACAGACCGTTGCGGAACGGCTCGGCCGCGGCTTCGTCGCCGAGCAATTCGACGGCGGTGAACGACTGTCCCTTGGCCTGGAAGATGCGTCCGTCCCCGTCGATGCGGCCGCACTGGCTGATATGGCCGTCGGCCGGCATCACCAGCGCGCGCGGATCGGCGTCGGCCACGCGCGCGCCGGGTTTCAGGGCACGGGTGAAGAACGCATTGAAGGTCGGATACCGCGTGGGATCGGATTCGGCAGCCTCGTCCAGGTCCACGCCGAAGCGGCGCGTGACCGCATCGATCAGCCACTGCTTGAGCCAGGGCTTGTCGGAATAGGCCAGCGAGCGTGCCATCGACGACAGCAGGCGGTGCGGAAGGACGTAGGTGAGTGCGGTGACCAGGCTCATCGGCGAGTGGAGAGAAAAGAGTGGAGTGAGAAACGAGTGAAGGCGAGGGGGTCAGTGCCCCGGGGTCGAGGAGGGCGAGTGTGTGGTGAAGAACGAGCCGGTACGGTGAAGACAGGACGCATCCACTCGTTTCTCACTCCTCTCCTCTCTTCACTTGCTCCTGGTCAACGCCGTCATGTCCGCGGCGATCGCCAGCGGATCGAACGGCGGCTGCACGAGGCCGGCCATGCGGCCCTGCGGATCCAGCACCGCCATCGAGGCGCTGTGGTCGACGCTGTACTGGTCGGCCGGAATGCCTTCCGGCGGCGGTACCTTGGCGAACACCATGCTCAGCGACTTGGCGAAGGTCTCCAGCGCCGGAATGTCGGCCGTCGCGGCCAGGGTGTCGCGATGGAAGGCATGCGCGTATTCGCCGATGCGGTCCGGCGTGTCGCGCTCCGGATCCACCGAGACGAACAGCAGCCGCGGACGCGTGGCTTCCGGCAGCGCCGCCCACTGCTTCTGCGCCTTGGACATTTCGGCCAGCGTGGTCGGGCACACGTCCGGGCAATGGGTGAAGCCCAGGAACACCAGCGTCCAGTGGCCCTTCAGCTCGCCGGGCACCAGCGCGGTGCCGTCGGACTGGCGCAGCGAAAATGCCGGCAGCTCACGCGGCGGCGAGAACAGCCGCACGGCGCGCGTGGCGGGCAGCGAGGATTCCGCGGAGGGGGCGAAGAAGTGCTGCGCGGCCCACAGGCCGAGGGCCGCGGCCAGCGCGGCGATCAGGATCAGGACCGTGGTGCGGTTGAACATGGGTATCGGCGGGCCTTCGGGATGCGCGGGCATGATACCGGGCGGCGGCCCGTATAATCGCCGGCCCCATTGCCGCACCCCGCAAGGCCCCGCCATGACCGGCTCCGCGAACCCCCAGACCGTCCAGTTCGAGCAGGTCTCGATCATCGACCTGATCCGCTATGGCGGCAGCCGCTTCAACGAGGCCGGCCTGACCTTCGGCCACAGCTACGACAACGCGCTGGACGAGGCGACGCAGCTGGTGCTGCACGCATTGCACCTGCCGCACGACCTTAGCCCGGTCTACGGCAACTCGCGTGTTACCGCGGACGAGAAGGCCAAGGTACTGGGCCTGTTCGAGCGCCGCATCGCCGAGCGCGTGCCCGCCGCCTACCTGACCGGCGAGGCGTGGTTTGCGGGCCTGAGCTTCAAGAGCGACCACCGCGCGCTGGTGCCGCGTTCGCCGATCGCCGAACTCATCACGGCCGGCTTCGAGCCCTGGCTGGGGGGGCGTGAGGTGAACCGCGTGCTCGACCTGTGCACGGGTTCGGGCTGCATCGCCATCGCCACGGCGCACTACCACCCGCACTGGCAGGTGGATGGCGTGGACATCAACGACGAGGCGCTGTCGCTGGCCCACGAAAACAAGGCGCGTCTGCACGCCGACAACGTTACGCTGCGCAAGTCGGACCTGTTCAACGGCCTGCAGGGCGAGGTGTACGACCTCATCGTCACCAATCCGCCCTACGTGACCGACGACGAGACCGACGCGCTGCCGAAGGAATACTCGTATGAGCCCGAACTGGGCCTGCGCGCCGGTTTCGACGGCCTGGACCTGGCGCTGAAGATCCTGCGCGATGCGCCGGAGCACCTGAGCGAACAGGGCCTGCTGATCTGCGAGGTAGGCGAGGCCGAGCGGGCGCTGGTCGAGCTGCTGCCGGAACTGCCGATGGCGTGGGTGGAGTTCAAGGTCGGCCAGATGGGCATCTTCGTGGTGGAGCGCTCGGATCTGGTCGAGCATCACGGGAAGATAAAGGCGCTGGCGGACGCGCGCGGCTGAGGCCGCGGGTCGCGTCCGCTGGGGGCGATGCGTGCGGCGTGACCGGGCGAGTACGAGTGATCGTTGGGGACATCTGCTCGTTGACGACATCGTGCGTTATTGACACCGATGGCTACCGTGCTTGCCCGTCATCCCGGCGAAAGCCGGGATCCATGTTGCCGTTGCCCCTGCTCGCCGCTCTTGCCCCGTCGCTCTTGCTCGTCAGGCGTCGCTCTTTCTCGTCATCCCCGCGAAGGCGGGGATCCAGGGACTTTCCACGCTTTACTGGTCACGTTAGAAGCCACAGCCACAGCTTCCGCCCGTCTAAAGCCGGCCGGGTCACTTTTCTTTGCTGACCCAAAGAAAAGTAACCAAAAGAAAGGGTCTTCCCCGACACAGCAATCCCATGATCGGGAAAGGAGTCGGTGCCCCGCAAGTCGGCATCCGTGCCTCCTTGCTTAGCGCCGCACATCCATGTGCGGCGCCCTCCGGGTCTAGCGGCGTGTTCGGCTGTTCAACAGCAACAGCAACAGCAACAGCAACAGCAACAGCAACAGCAACAGCAACAACACCGGGCAGGAAGGTCCCCACGGCCGATGCGCCGATCCACAGCCGCTTCCTTCCTCTTCGTGGGAGGTGGCGCGCAATGCCGGAAGAGGGACGCAGGGCGTCTCGATCGGCGCAGCAGGGTCGACGAAGTCTTCTGGCGAACCGCCTCCCTTCGTTCCAGCAGCAACCATCCCGCCTTGCTACAGTCACGTGCTCCCCGTCCGGCGCGCATCACTCCGTGTCCAGCAACAGCTTCGGCAAGCTCCTGACCGTCACCACCTTCGGCGAAAGCCACGGCCCGGCCATCGGCTGCGTCGTCGATGGCTGCCCGCCCGGCATCGCCATCGCGCCGGAGGACTTCCGCCACGACCTCGAACGCCGCGCCACCGGACGCACGCGCCACACGTCGCAGCGGCACGAAGCCGACGAGGTGGAAATCCTCAGCGGCGTGTACGAGGGCGTGACCACCGGTACGCCCATCGCACTGCTGATCCGCAACACCGACCAGCGCAGCAAGGACTACGCGAAGATTGCCGACCAGTTCCGACCGGGGCACGCGGACTACACCTACTGGCAGAAATACGGCATCCGCGATCCCCGCGGCGGCGGGCGTTCGTCGGCGCGCGAGACGACCATGCGCGTGGCAGCGGGCGTGATCGCCAAGAAGTGGCTGGCCGACCGGTACGGCGTGCACGTGCAGGGCTATCTGGCGCAGCTGGGCGAGATCGTGCCGCACGGTTTCGACCTCTCCGCGGTCGAGGGCAACCCGTTCTTCTGGCCCGACACGCGGCAGGTCACGGAGCTCGAGCTGTACATGGACGCGCTGCGCAAGTCCGGCGATTCGGTCGGTGCGCGCGTGGATGTCGTTGCCACCGGCCTGCCGCCGGGCTGGGGCGAGCCGATCTACGGCAAGCTCGACGGTGAACTCGCCGCCGCGCTGATGAGCATCAACGCGGTCAAGGGCGTGGAGATCGGCGACGGCTTCGCGGTCGTACCGCAGAAGGGCAGCGATCACCGCGACCAGCTCACGCCGCAGGGGTTTGCCAGCAACCACGCCGGCGGCATCCTTGGCGGGATCAGCACGGGCCAGCCGCTGCGTTGCTCGGTCGCGTTCAAGCCGACCTCCAGCCTGCGGCTGCCGGTGGACAGCCTGGACACGCAGGGCAACGTGGTGGAAGTGATCACCACCGGCCGCCACGACCCGTGCGTAGGCATCCGCGCCACGCCCATCTGCGAGGCGATGGTCGCGTTGGTGCTGATGGACCAGGCGCTGCGCCATCGCGCGCAGTGCGGTGACGTGGGCGAGGTTTCGCCACGCATTCCCGCGCACGCCGATGACTGAAGCGCGGCCGCGCATCTGGGTGTCGCAGCCGCTGTTTCCCGATGTCGTCGGGCGACTGCGCGAGTATTTCGACGTCGTAGAAACGGCGCAGGTCACGCGCCACGCGCCTGCGCAGATCGCGGCCGCGCTGGCGGCGTGCGACGGTGCGCTGGTGACGCTCAACGATCGCATCGGCGCGCCGGAAGTGGCGGGCGCTCCACGTCTGCGCGCCATCGCCAATGTCGGCGTGGGCTATAACAACCTGGACATCGCGGCGCTTACGGACGCGGGCATCCTTGCCACCAACACCCCGGACGTGCTGACCGAAACCACCGCGGATTTCGGTTTCGCGCTGATGATGGCGGCCGCGCGCCGCATCACCGAAGCCGAACGCTGGCTGCGCGACGGGCAATGGCGGCAGTGGTCGTTCGAGACCATGCTCGGCATGGACCTGCACCGCGCCACGCTCGGCATCCTCGGCATGGGGCGCATCGGCCAAGGCATCGCCCGGCGTGCGGCGGGCTTCGACATGCGCGTGCTGTACCACAACCGCAGCCGCCTGCCGGAATCTCTGGAGCGCGAGTGCCGCGCCGGGTATGTCGATTTCGACACGCTGCTGGCCCAGGCGGACCATCTGCTGCTGGTGCTGCCGTATTCGCCGCAGGTGCATCACCTCATCGACGCCGCCGCGCTGGCGAAGATGAAGCCCACCGCCACGCTGACCAACATCGCGCGCGGCGGCATCGTCGACGAGGATGCGCTGGCCGACGCGTTGGGCAGCGGGCGCCTGGCCGCGGCCGGCCTGGACGTCTACGAAGGCGAGCCGGCCGTCAATCCGCGCCTGCTCGCGTTGCGCAACGTGGTGCTGACGCCGCATATCGCCAGCGGCAGCCTCGCCACGCGGCGGGCCATGGTGGCGCTGGCGGTGGACAACCTTACGGCCGCGCTGGGCGTTGGTCCCGATGCCGGCCGGCCGCCGACGCCGATCAACGCGGCTGCGCTGGCGCAGGCCAAACCCGGGCTCAAACGCGGCGCCTGACGCGCCGCCTGCCGGATAATTCCGGCGCGTTTCCTCATAGCCCTCGGGTCGCCCATGTCCCGCCTCGTCCAGATCCGCTCCTACCAGCTCAAGCCCGGTGCGCGCGCCGCGTTCCATCGCGCCTTCGTCGAACAGGCCGTGCCGATGCTGCAGCGCTGGCAGCACGACGTGGTCGCGTTTGGTCCATCGCCCCATTCGCTGGAGGCCTACGTGCTGGTGCGCGCTTACGACGACCTGGCCGATCTGAACGCGTGCCAGGACGCATTCTACGCCTCGCCGGAATGGCGCGAAGGTCCGCGCGAGCATGTGCTGGCCATGATCGAGACCTACCTGGATGCGGTACTGTGGCTGTCTCCCGCGGCCATCGACGACCTGCGGCGCGCCAATGCCGGCGCCGTGGCGGGGCCCGCCTGACGGATTCCAAGCAACACCCCGCCGGAATGGTCCGCGCGGGTGATCACTCCACGACAAGAAGGAACCAATGAACGCCAAGAACTCCTGCAATGTGGCCATCGTCGGTGCGACCGGCGCCGTGGGCGACGCGATGCTGCGCATCCTCGCCGAGCGGAAATTTCCGATTGGCAACTTGCACCTGCTGGCCAGCGCACGTTCGGCCGGCGAGAAGATCGAGTTCGGCGGGAAAAAACTCATCGTGGAGGACCTGGCGACGTTCGATCCGTCGAAGGTCGACATCGCGCTGTTCTCGGCCGGCGGCAGCGTCTCGAAGGAATACGCGCCGAAGTTCGCCGCGGCAGGGGCGGTGGTGATCGACAACTCCTCGGCCTTCCGTTACGACGACGACGTGCCGCTGGTGGTGTCGGAGGTCAACCCGGAGCAGGTGAAGAACCGTCCGCGCGGGATCATCGCCAACCCCAACTGCTCGACCATGCAGATGCTGGTCGCGCTGGCGCCGATCCATCGCAAGGCCGGCATCGAACGCATCAACGTCGCGACCTACCAGTCGGTGTCGGGCGGCGGCCGTTCGGCGCTGGAGGAACTGGGCCGGCAGACCGGCGCGCTGCTGAACTTCCAGGACCCGCAGCCGGAACGCTTCCCGGTGCAGATCGCCTTCAACCTCATTCCGCACATCGACGACTTCCAGGACAACGGCTACACCAAGGAAGAGATGAAGCTGGTCTGGGAAACCCGAAAGATCCTCGGTGACGAGAGCATCCAGGTGAACCCCACCGCGGTGCGCGTGCCGGTGTTCTACGGGCATTCCGAGGCCGTCAACGTCGAGACACGCGAGAAGATCAGCGCCGCGCAGGTGCGGGAGATGCTGCTCGCGGCACCGGGCGTGGAGGTGGTGGACGAGCCGAAGGCGGGCGGTTACCCGACCCCGGTGACCCACGCCTCGGGCAACGACCCGGTGTACGTCGGCCGCATCCGCGACGACTACTCGCACCCGCGTGCGGTGAACCTGTGGATCGTCTCGGACAACATCCGCAAGGGCGCCGCGCTGAACGCGGTGCAGCTGGCGGAGCTGGTCCTGGCCGAGCGCGGCTGAGCCGCCAATCCGCCGCCGGCGTCGCAGTCGGCGGCGGTCTTCATTGCCCCGGGACCCCGCGGCGGCTAGAGTCGCGCCCCGGGGGAAGGGCAGGGATCCGAAGTGAAACAACAGGTTGTCAGACATAGTTACGCCAGACGCTACGCGCGGACCGCGCTGGGGCTGGCGTTGGCCCTGGCCACCAGCGCCGCATCGGCGCTGGGCTTGGGGCAGATCGAGGTCAAGTCGCGGCTGGGTCAGCCGTTCCTGGCCGAGATCCCGATCGTCACCAGTGATCCCGCCGAACTCGAGAACCTGCAGGCCGAACTGGCCTCGCCGCTGGTTTTCGCCCGCGTCGGGCTGCAGCCGCCGATGGGCGTGGTCGCCCAATTGCAGTTCACCTCTGCCCTGGACGCGGCCGGCAATCCGGTCATCCGCGTCACCAGCCAGGAGCCGGTCAACGAGCCGCTGCTGACCTTCCTGGTCTCGGTGGACTGGGGACAGGGCCGCCTGGTCCGCGAATATGCCGCGCTCGTGGATGCACCGCGCACGGTGTCGGCTCCGATGCAGCCGGCCATCGAGGAGACCGTCGTCTCCGCGCCCAACACCATCGAACGCCCGGTCGAGCCGGAAGCCGCTCCGCCGCCCGTCCAGGCCCCGCCCGAGGGCGAGCCCGAGGCGGTCGCCGAGAACGATCCGGACACCGTGCCGGCCACGCCACAGCCGGAGCCGGAACCAGCCCCGGCGCAGGTCGCCGTCGCCACGCCGCCGCCTTCGCCTGTGCCCAGCCTGGGCGAGATGGACGGGGACTACTCCGTACGCCGCGGCGATACGCTGTCCGGGATCGCCAGCCGCATGCGCGGCGACGGCGTCAGCCTGGACCAGGCGATGATCGCGCTGCTGCGCGCCAATCCCGACGCCTTCATCGGCGGCAACATCAATCGACTCAAGGCCGGCGCGGTGCTCGACATCCCGGCCGGCGAAGAACTGGCCAGCGTGGACTCCGGGCAGGCCCGGCGTCTGGTCGCCAGCCAGATGCAGCAGTGGCGCGATGCGCGCCGCGCGGTGCCGCAGCCGGCAATGGAAGGCGGCATCGTCGCCGCGGCCGCCAGTGGTGCTGCGACCCCCGCCGCGGGCGCTGTGGGCAGTGGTGCGGGCGATGTCGGTGGCACCGCCACCGCCGACGCTCGTCTGGAAATCGTCCCGCCCGGCGCCAGTCGCGCCACGCAGGCGGGGAACCGGTCCGGCATCAATGCCGGCGGTGAGGGTGAAATGCTTCGACAGGAACTGCAGACGACCCAGGAAACCATGGCGGCCCGCGAGGCCGAGATCCGCGAACTCAAGAGCCGCGTGTCCGAACTGGAACAACTGCAGAAGAAGCAGGACCAGCTGATCTCGATGAAGGACAGCGAGCTGGCCGCCGCGCAGCACCGGCTGGCCCAGAGCAACGAAGCCGCGACGCAGCCCGGCGGCTCGGCGCTGCCGTGGATCGTCGCCGGCGGCGCGCTGCTGCTGGCGCTGGTCGGCGGTTTGCTGTGGCGCCGTCGTCCGTCCAAGCCGGTGTTCCGCGCCCCGGTCGAAGGTGCGGCCGCGGCCCCGTCGATCGCCGATGCGTTTGCCGAGCCTGAGCGCGAGTCCGTGCGCGGGCCCGAGCCCGAGCCGATGCTGGCCGGCGAACCCGACGCCATCGAGGAAACGGCGCCCCCGGCACCGCCGGTACGCGAAGAACCGGCATTCGAGCTGACGCCGCAGCCGGCTCCGACCCGTCCCGTCGCGCCGGAAGCACCGGCGGCGCCCATCGCGCCGGCATGGCATGTCGCCTCCGGCAACGGCCGCCGCGGCCAGTACGCCGAACCGACACTGGCCACGCAGCCCGGCCAGGAGCGCCTGGAACTGGCGCGCGCCTACATCGACCTGGGCGATCATGAAAGCGCCCGCCAGTTGCTCAGCGAAGTCGTCATCAACGGTGACCTGATGGCGCGGCAGCAGGCGTCGCGGATGCTGCAGGAACTGGAGTGACCCATGCAGACCGGGCAAGTCCGTCCGGTCTGCAGCGCGGAGCAACGAGCCACGACCGATCACTCGGTCCGGGTGCTACGTTGTCCGCACTGGCAACAGGTGAATGGAAACAGTGGAGCGCGCATCCGATGACACGCCCGCGTCGCAGCGTTTTGCGCTGGGCGTGGAATACGACGGTAGCGGCTTCTGCGGCTGGCAGCGGCTGAGCAAGCACGGCGAGCCGGAGCGCGAAGGCGAGGAAACGCTGCAGGCCGCGCTGGAAAACGCGATTTCCTTCGTCGCCGGACACCCGGTCGAAACCATCTGTGCCGGACGCACCGATGCCGGCGTGCATGCCGTCTGTCAGGTGGTGCATTTCGACAGCACTGCCGTGCGTGAGCCACGCAGCTGGATGCTCGGCATAACCAGCCGCCTGCCGCCACAGATCGCGGTGCGCTGGTGCCGGCCGGTGCCGGGCGATTTCCATGCGCGCTTCTCGGCGCGTGCGCGCCGCTACCGCTATCGCATCCTCAACCGTCCGGTGCGCGCGGCGCTCGGCCGGCAATACCTGAGCTGGGAGCGGCGACCGCTGGATGCCGACGCGATGCATCGCGCCGCGCAGGTGCTGCTGGGCGAGAACGACTTTTCGGCGTTCCGCACGGTGCATTGCCAGTCGCCGCATGCGTGGCGCGAGCTGCAGGAGATCCGCGTCACGCGCGACGGCGACGTGGTCGAGGTGGAGGTGCAGGCGAATGCCTTCCTGCACCACATGGTGCGCAACATCGTCGGCAGCCTGCTGATGGTCGGCAGCGGCGAGCAGCCCGAAGGCTGGATCGCCGAACTGCTGGCCGGCCGCGATCGCACGGTTGCAGGTCCGACGGCGCCGCCCACGGGGCTGCATTTCCTGGCGCCGCGCTATCCGGCCGAGTGGGGATTGCCAGGCGAAGTTTCCCTGTAGGCTGCGCTTTCGTAGGAGCCAGCTTGCTGGCGACTGGCATGAGTCGCCAGCAAGCTGGCTCCTGCGGTTGTCCATCCTCACATCCGAATAATGTCCGCACGCACTCGCATCAAGTTCTGTGGTTTGACCCGCGCGGAAGACGTCGACTTTGCGGTCGACCTCGGCGCCGATTTCATCGGCCTGGTGTTTGCCGCCCGCAGCCCGCGCCGCCTGGATCTGGCGCAGGCGCGCGCGCTGCGTGCACGCATTCCTGCGCAGATCGGTGCCGTCGCGCTGGTGATGGACCAGACGGGCGACGAAGTGCGCGCGATCCTCGATCAGGTCCAGCCGAACGTGCTGCAGTTCCATGGCGAGGAGGACGCGACGTTCTGCGCATCGTTCGGCCATCCGTACTGGAAGGTCGTTGCGATGGGCGGCGACGTGGCCGCGGATGCGTGGTCGCGTCATTCCGATGCGGCTGCGTTCCTGCTCGACAGCCATGTCCGTGGCGGCGCGGGGGGTACCGGGCGCACGTTCGACTGGTCGCGCATTCCTTCGTCGCTCGACAGGCCCTTCCTGCTGGCCGGTGGCATCGGCCCGGACAACGTGTTCGACGCGATCGAAGCGGTGCATCCGTGGGGCGTCGACGTGTCCAGCGGCATCGAGGCCGCGCCGGGCGAGAAGGACGCGGCAAAGATGCGGCGCTTCGTCGAGGAAGTGCGGCGCGCGGATCACCAGGGCCGTCATCCCCGCGAAGGCGGGGATCCATGCATCAGCGACGATTGATCGTCGGGTTGCGGCCTGTCATTCGGTGGCCGCTCTCCTGATTGTGTAATGCGGTCATGTGGCCCGCCTTCGCGGGGATGACAGCGGGCGGTTTCTCACCCTCATGCCAGTTCCGCGCGCAACCATCCGGCCAGCCGCTCCACCTGCGGGTCGTGATGTCGGCGGGGCGCACATAGCGCCCAGCGCCCGTCCGTTTCAACGAAGCCCCACGGCGCGGCCAGTCGTCCGCTCGCGATGTCCTCCGCGACCAGCGGTTCAGGCGCGATCGCCACGCCCAGTCCGGCTTCCGCCGCTTCCAGCAGGTAGTAAAGATGCGCGAAACCGGTGCCGAGGCGGAGCCCTTCCGCATCCAGGCCCGACCGCCCCGCCCAGTCGCGCCACGCCTGCGGACGCGAGGTGGTGTGCAGCAGCGGCAGTTCCAGCAGCGCGCGTGCCGGCGCTTTGCGCAGTTGCTCGAAACCCGTGAAGCGCGGACTGACGACGGGGCCGATGCGTTCCGGCGCGAGTTCGTGCACTTGCCACTCCGGCGGCCAGGGCGCCTGTGCGATCAGCAGCGCCGCATCCAGCCCGGTGAGCCCGGCATCGGGTGGGGCCTCGCTGGGCGAGAGATGAAGCCTGAGGTCGGGAAGCTCCCGCGCCAGCCGGTCCAGGCGCGGGATCATCCAGCGCGCCAGCAGGCTCCCCGGGCAACCCAGCACCAGCGGCGCCTGCTGCACGCGGCGGTGCAGGTCGGCCCACGCCCGGCGCAACGGGGCAAAGGCCGCATCCGCCGCCTCGTGCAGGCGGTGCCCGGCTGGCGTGAGTGCCAGTCCCCGGCCCTCGCGTGCGAACAGCGGTGTGCCCAGGCTCTCCTCCAGCGTGCGCAGGTGCCGGCTGATCGCGCCGTGGGTGACGTGCAGTTCCTCGGCGGCGCGGGTGACGCTCTCCAGCCGGGCCACGGCCTCGAAGGCGCGCAGGGCGTTGAGCGGTGGCAGGTCGCGGCTCATGTCTGTGAGTTTTCCTGACAGGTTGCGCCGATTTTATGCATGTTCGATGGTGGCCGCGTTGGATAAAGTGACCACATGGCCACCGACTTCCACGCCTATCCCGACGCCCACGGCCACTTCGGCCGGTACGGCGGCCGATTCGTCGCCGAGACCCTGATCGGTCCCCTGGAGGAGCTGGCCGCCGCCTACGACGCGGCCCGGGTGGATCCGGCCTTCAATGCGGCCTTCGACGCCGACCTGGCGCATTACGTCGGCCGTCCCAGCCCGATCTATTTCGCGCAGCGCCTCAGCCGCGAAGTGGGCGGCGCGCGCATCCTGCTCAAGCGCGAGGACCTGAACCACACCGGCGCGCACAAGATCAACAACATCATCGGTCAGGCGCTGCTGGCGGCGCGGATGGGCAAGACGCGCATCATCGCCGAGACCGGTGCCGGCCAGCATGGCGTCGCCAGCGCCACCGTTGCCGCACGCCTGGGCCTGGAGTGCGTGGTGTACATGGGCGCCACCGACATCGAACGGCAGAAGATCAATGTCTACCGGATGAAGCTGCTCGGCGCGACGGTGGTGCCGGTCACCTCCGGTTCGGCGACCCTGAAGGATGCGCTCAATGAAGCGATGCGCGACTGGGTGACCAACGTGCAGGACACCTTCTACATCATCGGTACCGTGGCTGGCCCGGACCCGTATCCGCGCATGGTGCGCGATTTCAATGCCATCGTCGGCCGCGAAGCGCGCGAACAGATGCTGGCCGAGTACGGCCGGCTGCCGGATGCGATCACGGCCTGCGTGGGCGGTGGCAGCAACGCGATCGGCCTGTTCCATGCCTTCCTCAACGACCGCCAGGTCGAAATCGTCGGCGCCGAAGCGGCCGGTGATGGCATCAACACAGGCCGCCATGCCGCCTCGATCGCGGCAGGGCGTCCAGGCGTGCTGCATGGCAACCGCACCTACGT